>JBGSRE010000236.1:0-5698 GCA_041737755.1 Oligoflexus sp. | reverse complement strand
CCCTTCAAGATGCGGATTGGTGTGCATCATGGATCGGCTATTGTCGGCAGCTTTGGAGGACCCAGCCGAAGTGATTACACGGCACTGGGATCAACAGTAAATATTGCCTCCAGAATTCAAAACGCTGCAGATGAAGGTGCTATTTTCCTCTCGGCTGTGGTTCGAGATTACATCGAAGATAGTATGTGGACCGATGCTGGCTGTCATAAATTAAAAGGCATCGAGGGCGAGATGAATCTCTTCCGCATCATAAAAAAGGAGGAGAAGTATGCTGCCTAAAACTAGCCATCCGCTCGCTCGGCTCATCATTCTATGCTCCCTCCTTTTGAGCGGCTGCCATTGGTGGGATGGCAAGGATGTTCATGTCGAGAAAGGCAGAGTTGATCTCACTGCGTGGGATGGACGTAAACCGATCAGCCTCTATGGCGATTGGATGATTTTTTGGGACGAACGTCTTGATCTAGCCCAAGTAAAACAACGCATGACCGATCCTTCTCGATTGACTTATGCCGCTACTGGAAAATCTTTCCAGGAATTGGATAGCAAGCGATCCAATAAAGGACAGGCAACCTATGCTCTCCTGATTCACCTGAAGGGGCAGCCCTTAGACATTGTGCTTGGGGATTTCAGATCCATTCCCAATGGATTTTTTTCTAGCGTATGTACCAATTCAAAAGGTGAATCGCGAGAAATTGCGAATCTTGGTCATGTAGGTGAGATCCTGTCGAAACCAGAGGATGCGGCAGGCCTACAACGGCGCTTTGATTTACCCGTCTGGAAAGATAGCCCACAAGAATGTCTTATTTCCGTCTACTTCCGAAATGACTTTGAAACTTGGTCAGGAGTCTGGTTTGGGGGGCGATTGCAGCAAAGCGTCTACCATTACTATAGTATGATTGGCGTAAATTGGTACCTCGTCATAATCATAGGCCTCTTGTCGTATGTTATGTTTATTCATGTTTCCTATTGGATCAGAAGCCCTCATGAACGGAGCCACCTCTATATTGTTATTTGCGCCATCGGCGGATTGATTCCAACGGTAATGTTTGCAGAAATAAGACCACTTTTTTGGAATTTTTTCGATATAGACCTATTGCCCAATCGATGGGAATGGAGGTTCCATATATTTGGGCGCTGTTTAATGCTTATTGGGGCCATTGGTTTTGTTCGATCTATGTTTAAACCCAAGAGCACCAGCAAAATCATGCTTGGCTCACAGCTTGTTCTTATCGCAATTCTAGGCTTTGTTTTGACCGCAAAAGTCCAAAGAATCGAGAATGTATTACTTTTAATAAACCTGATTGGCCAGGTGGGGGGATTTCTGACCTTTTACCACTGCATTCTTTGCTGGCTGAATCGAGAGTCTGACTCGCGGAAGATTCTCATTGGCATAGCCGCCTGGGTTGGCCTTAACAGCTATAACGCCTATGTAATTTTCAAGGTCCCAAGCCAATTACCTATCATCGATTTGTTAGGATTTGCCTTCTTCCTGCTCTGTCTCTCCCAAATCGTCGCCTCTCGCTACGCAGCCCTGTCCAAAACAAACAGCCTCCTCCTAGCCGAAGTCCAAGAAAAAGAACGCGCCCGCACCCTCTTTTTTCAAAACAGCTCCCACGAGCTGCGCACCCCTTTAAACGGCATCATTGGCTACCTCGACCTCTTGCAACGCAATCACACCGAAATTCTTAACGAAAAAACCCAGGATTACCTGCGTAAAACAGCCCGACTAGCCGAATCACTGAAAAACCAAGTCAACACTGTACTGGATCTCGCCAAATCCAAACGCGGCGAGCTCAAGCTGCAGAACAGTATCATCGCCATCAATCAATTCAAAGAGGACTGCGATAGCCTCGCCGAAGGCCTCCTCCTCCGGCATCCTCATAGCCGCTATGAATCCTTCTTAAGCGACCCCAATCAATCCCAGCGATTTACCAATGATAGGGAAAAACTCTTCGCGATCATCCGAAACCTGATCGGTAACGCTTTCAAGTTTACGAGGCCTGGCACAGAGAACTGCGTTCGACTTACCCTCAGCCTCGAGGGTGGCTTTCTCACTCTTGTTATCGAAGACCAGGGTATCGGTATCCCCGTCGAGCAAAAGGACAAAATCTTTGATGAGTTTGTCCAGGTCACCGGCGATGCTCGGCGAGCCTATGAAGGGACTGGCCTTGGCCTCGCCATGGTTCGCGACTTCGTGCAACTGATGGGTGGACACATCGTGGTCGATTCCGAACTCGGTAAGGGTTCGCGCTTTACGGTTCGCATTCCAGAGCAGGGTGCAGTCACGTTGGAAGCTGAGACACAGGTCCTATCCTCCCACGCCTTCGAAAGTGCCGAGAAAAGGACGGTAACCCAGCTTACGAAAGCTTTACCCGACGCCAGAACTGGCAGCGATTTCGAACGTCAGCATACAATTCTCGTCGTCGATGATCACGCCGTGAACTGTGAAATCCTGGCCGAAATACTCAAAGCCGATGGTCATATCACAGATACCGCCGAAGGTGGGGCAGAAGCTCTGGTTAAAATCCGGGCCATGATCCCCGACCTGGTCCTGCTCGATATGATGATGCCAGAAATCTCGGGCGAAGATGTGCTGCGGGCCATGCGTATGGATGAAACGCTAAAAACTATCCCTGTGATCCTGATCACAGCCAGAGCCAGCGAAGAAGATCGAGTCTTCGGCCTCACCCTCGGCGCCGATGACTACATTGCCAAACCGATTATCGCCGAGGAAGTGCGCCTGCGGGTGCATAATTTACTCCTGCGTCTGGATCAAGTCGAGAAAGTTCAGGACCTGGAACAACGCGACCGCCTTGCTCAACTGGGTGAGCTCTTCAGCGATCTCAGCCACGAAGTCAAGAATATCTACCAGGGCTCTGATATCTATGACGCCCTCGCTCCAGAACCTACCCAGCGCTTGATTCGATTGCTGAGGATAGCAGAGCGCGAAGAGGAGACTTTGCAGGAACTCGTTATTGGCAAAAGTCCAGATGGATACAACAGCTCGCGGAACAGTCTTTTTCCGATCGATAAAAATCTTGATCCCGCTCGACAGAAACATTTCCGGCTGTTGCGTTCGCATTTCATGCTCACGACAATCAACGACGATCGACTTGCTGAACTTTGGAGCTATGTCGTCCAGCTCGAAGATGAGCAGATCCTAAGTATCGAAAACATGCTCAACCTAATGCGAAGCTATTCCCAAGTATGTTCGAGTCAACAGCGGGGGCAAGAGCTCTTCACTTCCGTGCTCAACTATGGCCAAACGCTGCAAAAAAGATCCTGCGACATCAGCCAGGCGCTGGAAGATGTGAGCAAACTCTGTATCACGCGCCTGCGCCGCGCCGATTGCCGCATTGACAATAAAACGAGTAAAACGCTGTTGGAAATGGGTTCCAGCGATCTGCAGCAAATCCTGCTCAACCTTATTCTCAATGGCATTGATGCCGTCAGCCCACTCGCCAAAGAGGAGCGTTGGATAAGCATTCAAGGTGAGCTCATCGACCAGAGCTACACCCTGCGCATCAGCAACGGTGGTCCCCGTCTCGATACAGCGCTGATACCAAAACTGTTCGAGCGCGGCTTTACGACGAAAGGAGTGAAAGGTTCGGGGATTGGACTCTATGTATCGCGCCGCCTCGCCATCAAGTCGGGAGCGAGCCTCGGAGTTGATGCCTCTCTCCCTCACACTTGCTTTGTTCTGGTCATTCCTGCCGAAAGACGATTGGAAAAGTCGGCCTAGTCTCGCGAGTCGAGTGCATTGAGTTCCGACTAGCCGTCGGGGCAATCGAACAGCCTTGATTGGCTCAGAGCTATCAACACTAAAGAATTTGATTCAGTCATTCAAAGCTCGCAACGAATGCCGACCAGCAAACGCTGATCGGCGCATTCGATCGTGAAGTCAATGCTCGCTAAGGCTCATACCATAATGTAAATTGAGTGCTCTAATCGACGATTTATAAGCGCCATCACTCCAGCCCGAACGATTGGGAAAGTAGGCTTCACCCACCATAGTAATGGGTTCGCCCGGTAAAGGAGCGAGGGCCCAATCAGCGATCTCAGCGTTGCTATGAGTTGCGCCGGCTTTCAGATAGTGCCATGCGTCTGGCCAGATCTGGACATGGGTTTTAAGTGGAGCAGGGATCTTGATTTCCTGTGGCTCGCTGACGCCATTATTCCCCAGCAAACGACTGAGGCCTTCATGAATCTCGGCTTCTAGCTGTGGCATGGATGTCTTAGCCAGCTGTTCCCAATGATCAACGCAGCGGGCGTTATCATTGTAAACGGAACGGGTCGCGTTCTGGGCAACTGCATAGGGATTCAGCGGGATTTCGATGAAATTTATACAGCTCTCTGTGGTCCAGGCTCGCCACACCTGGCTATTAGCTTCGGTGACCGCAGGGTTACGAATTTCTTTCCACCAGGCATCGGGCCACCACTGGGTGATCGTCACAACCTTCACACCGATAATGTCTTGAAAAGCCGATTGCCTGGTGATTTCTTGGGCGACATCGCCTTTGATCCATTTAAAGGCCTGGGGAGGCACCGCAATCACGAGCTGTTTGGCCTTGATGCGATGCTGTTTGCTCAGCAGAAGGTAGGCCCCCTTGCTCGCGTGCTGAATGGATTGAATAGCTTCGCTCTTAAAGATTCGAACCCCAGAGGCGAGAGCTCGGGCTTCCATCGCATGGATGAAGGCCGACATGCCACCAATCGGGTAGGATGCCGCGCAGCAGACATCCCATTCTTCGTCCAGATAATCCATATAAGAGCGAGCGTCGAGTGGGTATTCAAAATCGGCGCGAAAACGAGTCATATCCCGCAAATAATCCAGACCTGCTGGCGTGACTACGGCAGCCACGTAGCTGCGGAAATCTTGGTAGCTTTTGATCTTGGCTCGTTCAGGGCCTTTTCTGAGTCGATCGATGAGCCATGTTTCTTGGTCGGTATTCGCATCATCTTTGATCGGCATACCTGGGTAGAGGGCAGCAAAGTCGTCTTTATTGAAGGAAGTTTTACCGCGAGCAGCAATGAGGTCAGTGCCGAGCGTGGGCGTTTCCAGGCTCAGTCCAAGTTCGGCGGCGAGCTTGAAAACGACGTTCTGGGTTTCCATAATCCGCCGAGCACCAACACCCATCTTTGGAGCAGCTGGATCGCTCGTGTCTAAGCTGATATCTCGAATGCGGCCGCCGAGTTCAGAATCTTTTTCGAAGAGACAGACCTTGGCGCCAAACTGCGGACCGAGTCGGAACGCTGTGTGGAGTCCGCCGGCACCGCCACCGACGATGACGATTTCACAGTCCAGAGTTTGGCGCGATGGACCAGCTAAAGCGAAGTTCGAGCCGAGTAAGCCCAATAAGAAAGGCAGTGCACAGAGGCGTCTAGGCAAAAAGGACGGCATAATAGTATGTAACTCCAGAGCATATGTGATACTTGCCACAAATCAGGCCTAAGCAGACCCTCATTTAATTTTCTGGATTTTTATAGTAAATATCACCGCTTTTTACAATCACCCTCGAGCGAGCTAATCCATTCCGAAACGAGCGCCAGACCTTCTTGATGGACCATAGTTTTAGAAAGTTCAGGCATTTTTACAGCGGCTTTGACTGAACCAAGACGATAGACCAAAATTGACTGTTCGGGCTGACCAGGTACGATATCATAGAGCGCATTACCGCTAGCGCGACCCGCAGCAACC
>JBGSRE010000256.1:0-5951 GCA_041737755.1 Oligoflexus sp. | reverse complement strand
TTTGAAGTCGATCCAGTCGGTTTTGAGTGATGAATCCTATCGTATATTAACTTTCAACAGTGCCGAGGCTCTTGAAGAAGGACTTCGCCTGGAGCAGCCGGCCATGGTCCTGCTCGATATCTGGCTGCCCGGCATTGATGGCGTCGAGGCATTGAAAAAGCTTAAGGCCCTTTACCCCGAACTGCCCATCGTGCTTATGAGTGGCCATGCTGGCATTGATATCGCGGTCAAAGCCATGAAAGCGGGCGCCTCGGATTTTCTTGAAAAACCATTGAATCTAGATATCTTACTAGAAAAGGTGGCCGCTCATTTGGCGCCTCCAACAGGCTCTCTTCCGGGCTCTGCCGCCTCTTTACCAGCCAATATCGCCAAGCTGATGCGAGGGGAAGCGGCCTATCTGGCTCCATCCACCCAGCCTCAGCGTACGGTATGTAATAATGCCGTTCTTAACGGCGTTGGCTTGCTGAGTGGTAGGCCGACAGGGGTGATTATCAGTCCTGCCCCAGTCGATACTGGGATCATCTTCCGAACTCTTGACGGAGTTGCCATACCGGGGCATATCACGGCTCTCGACAATTTTGATCGCCTGGATTCCGGGCAGAGTTTTACCGCCAATTCCACCGTGCTATCCAAGGGCGGTCGCCGGATCCGAACCGTCGAGCATCTTCTAGCCGCGCTGCACATGATGGGCATTACCAATGCTTCGATTAAAGTGGACGAAGAAATTCCCAACGTCGATGGTTCGGCTGCCGATTTCTGTCGGATCATTGCCGCAGCTGGTGTTAAGGATCAAGACAAGCCGCGCATGGACATCGTGATTCAGAAAAACATCCGCATTGGTGGTCACTCGGATCAGGAAAAATATGTCTACGTCGAACCCTTAGACGGTTTTGAAGTCATGATGAGAGTCGATTACCCGGCGCCAATCTTTGAACAAAAATTTCATTTCCGTCCGAGCGAATCGTCTTTTGAAATCGAAATAGCGCCGGCACGGTCTTTCAATACCTTCGAGAATATTGATATCGCTCAGCAGAGTGGTATGGTGGGATCCGGCTACTTGAATTCCCATATCATCATTCACGAAGGCAAGGTGATCAACACCAAGCTTAACTTCCCCGATGAATTCGTTCGGCACAAGATCCTTGACCTTCTGGGCGATCTTTATTTGCTGGGCTATAGCCTCCGCGGTCGCGTGGTTGGCAATATGACTTCCCATGGCATCAACCAGCAGCTGGCTCTCAAGATACACGAAGCTCTGTCGCAGCAGAGCTCCTGAACGGAGAGGCAAAGCTTCTGCTCCTTGCCTTTTCGATAGTCATCACTTACTGCCCATCGCAAGATACGGTCTCTTGAAAGACCTGAGGCCCAGAAGAACGATGGCCCCAAGCGGCTTTTTGCAGCATGGGTTCACCCTGGTAGTCAGTTGCTGGCCGACCGATGCATAGGTAGCCCATGCCCTGCCAGTGATCCGGCGCTTCCACTATAGCGGCAAGTACTTTTGGGTCTAGAAATGAAACCCAGCCCATGCCATAGCCTGCTTCGGTCAGTGTCAGCCAAAGATTTTGAATGGAGCAGGCCACGCTCCAACTCAAAGTCTCGGGGATTGCTTTCGCGCCTAGAATATAGGCCGGCCCTTGCGGTTCGCTGTCGCAGAATACGGCAATACCCACCGGCGCATCCACGATAGCCTCAAGCTTGAGACTTTGGTGCAGGTCTAATCGCTCTGCATCATGCAGCTCTTCTTCCGCCAGCTGGCGTTGGCGAAGAAACTCTTGATGAATAGCTAAACGCTTGGTTTGGGATCGAATGACCACATAGCGTCCCGGTTCGCTTAAGCCAACGGAAGGCCCCCTATGGGCTGCTTCAAGCGCGCGGATAAGGACAGTATCTGGTACGGCTTCTTGCGTAAAATGTCGAGTATCGCGTCGGATGCTAATAGCTTGCCATAGATCCATCAGGAATCCTCAATGGAGAGAGAAGAGCATAGCTGGCACAGATCAACAATAGCTGAAGGGCAAAGTCATTGCCTTGCCTGATGGTATAGAAGGACCGCGGACGATATTCAAGCAGTATCCGCTGGCATAGATCGTCGCCGCAATGAGGCCTTGCTCCTGCTTTAAACCGAAGCTGCTTTTTTTTGGAAGAATTTTCGAACGACTCATAGGCCGATCAGGAAGATGCGGAATCCTGCTAAAGCTACGATAAGAATCTTAAGTGGACCTGCTTATCTCCGCTTCCACGTTAGCTTCAATTCGACCTCGTCAGTGTCACCCTCTCGCTCGACCTCAATGGCCAGGTCCGGTCGAGCCGGGATCGAAAGGCGAAGTTTGCCGACCTGAAGCCGACAAGGCACTTCGCTCTCCAGAGCATCTGCGAGACGCCTCAGGGTCGCAACGAAGCTCGTCACCGAGGCAGCGCGACTTCGCTCAATTTCTTTGGTCTTCGGGTTTTTTTTCTTCGCCGGGAGTTTGATCGCTCGCCGAGCGCGCTGTTTGCCTTTGGATTTAGTCATGATCGCTCCCGTCCGCCGCATAAGGCGAAGTTAGAGTTGCGCAGCTTTCAATCATGACATTGTAGCAAAAAACTCGAGTCTATTCGTCATATCTAGTAAATTTTTCCTGTCTTCCGCTCAGTATGGGGATGGTAGAATCTTTGTATTGGATGGATTCAGCGGTTTTATACTGGAGCTTGTAGCTGATGAAGGGCAAAAGAATGTTCCTTAGAGCCCTTGAGCCGTTTGCACCACCGTCTTTTGATCAAGAAATTGATAGTAAAGTCGCACGGCCGCAGGATCATCGCGAACCACAATGCCCAATTCCTTCAAATCCATGGCAACAAAGCCATGGCGATGACTCGGATCAAGACTGAGGTATACGACTTCCTGAATGATCAAAATACTGCGGCCTGTTTCGGCTTCAAACAGGGTCTTGCGCATCGCCTCATAGCGAGTCGCTAGGACCAAGGCCAGACCAAAGATATCGTATTCCTTGGTCCCTGATTCTGGATAAAAGCCGGTAAGGGTGTCAAGCGCTATCCCAAAGCCGCAGGCAATCGGCACCTCGGAGTGGAGCATTTCCGCTTCTTCAGCGATCGCCTGGGCGATACTTTTTGCGAGGTCTACCGCTTCATTAGCGGGATTTTCGGTCAATGAGGCGAAGGGATAACCGATAGAACAAAGGCCTCCATCGCCAATTTCTTTGATGCGATAGGCTCTCGCCTTGAGATTTTTGCCGTCATAACCTTCGTTCATAATTTTACTGCAGCGAGCAAAGAAATTGCGGAAGAAGTCTTTAGCTTTGATATGTTTGATTTTAGAGCTAGCTATAACATCGAAGGACAACACACAGCCATGACTGGGCGTGGTCGGCATCGTTTGCTCCAGCTCGACGCCATGTTTGATCAACTCCATCTGGTGGGAATACACAACTTTTTGCAGCTGAGATAGGGCATGGACTTTATCAGCGACAGCTTTTTGCTCGGAATCACGCGTCCTGTAAGCCAGTGCCACAGCGAACAGCATGGATTCCACGGCATAGGCCACATAAGCGGAATGCACCAGTCCTCGCAACGGGCCAAGATAAATAGCCACCAGATTCAAAGCATATCCCACCCCTAGTACGCCCCAGCCCATTGCAAAAAAAGTGGCCGGCATATAGCCAACCAGCATACGGCGAACGGCTGCATACATGCAGATAAAATAACACATAAGCCCAACCAACATTCCTGTATAGCCGACAGCCGAGTTGGCGACGATGTAATCTCCGCCCATCAGTACTAACGATATTGACCAAAAAATAAAGGCATTTCTTAGCAAAACTGGGTGATATTCTTTCAACCGCAGCACTGATGAACTCATAAGAATAGTGAAAACACAGTTAAGGCTCAGAGAAAGACTCCACACCATGCCGTTGGCGATTCCAATATCGCCCCGACCAGCAGCCAGAATATACAGAATCGTCAATGAGTAGCAGACGTAGTAGAGGAAATAAGGCTTTCGATGCAAAAGATACATCGTGAAATTAAAGAAAATAAAGGCGGAACCAACCCCATACACAAACAGACAAAATTTGGATTCATCGAGATGTTGGCCGCTGATAAAAGCTGAATTCATCGCATAAATGTTGCTCTTGATATTCGACATGGTCGCCGGCTCGGCAATAAACAGTACTCGGTAATGGCCTGGCACAACCTTTGCTCTTGCTAGCAGCATGGTTTCGCTCTCGATAATTGTTTCAATCAGCTTGCCGCTGCCATCAATCAAGAAGAATTTTTGGTAACTTAACGGTGCTGCCCACCGATAATTCAAATAGAGGGTTTCCACCGCGGTGTTGATATTAAACGCCAAGATCAGCCTTTTGCCTTTGATTTCGTCTCTTGCAAAAATTGTCTGTTTCTTAAGAATTTTCCAGCTATCCTTTTGCAAGAGCTTCGGGATATCCAGCGGCAGGCTTGCAGGTTCCATAACATAAGCTAATTCATCGACATCGATCCGCTGCTCGTCCACCCCGAGTTCATAGACCTTGTGTGACAACTCACCGCGGCATGGCCACGAGACGAGACAAAATGCCAAAATCAAAAGGCGAAACCCAGGACCCACAGCTTTGCTCCTTCCAAATTCCCCTTGTCCTCAAGGACTGCCTTGTTTTTTCTCGCTATAATGAGAGTCATAATACCATGGACTATTGCTAAAAAGGAGGAAGGATTAGGTTCTTTCGCAAGAAAGCGCCATCATTTCAACTTAAGCTTAGCCATCGAGCAGCATTTATAGCTACTACGAGATAGCTTTGGGACAAAGCCTCCGTTAAGGCCTTTGTCTCGGGTCATTCCGGTTTTTGCGGTTTCTCTCAAGCCGACTAACCCCATCTCCCTTACTGGCAGATTGAAAAGCACGATTCCATAGTGAACGAAGGTCGCGAGACTGATCGACCAAAAAACGGAGCGCCGAATCCTGGGCAGTTTTTCGCTCAGGCTCAAGACCGAGTCGGACATGAGGCAGGCGAGCCAGACGTTGGTCAAAATAGCTCTAGAGCAAAGCCAAGCCTTGAATACGGGAACATGTCCGCTCGCCGAACCCAAGGCACAGATCAGCTTGACTGAATAAGCTGCCATATACAGCCGAAAGACTTGAAAAAATGCTAAAATGCTGAAATATTACAAAATTTGATCATTAGAGTTAAATTGGCTCAGTGTTTGAAAGTAATTTGTCTATTGGGAAGGACTGCCGTCATGAAGGGGAAAAACAAAAGCCTCTCGACCAAAAACCACAGGATCTGCTCAAAAAACACTGCTGATGAAGCCTCGCGCCTCCTGGAAAAATCATTGCACCCGGCTGCCATCCTCGACCACGAAGGAAGGTATCTTTGTTACAACCAGCATTTTACTCAACTGCTTGAAAAACTTGGCGAGCATCGCACCGGGCTTCGCCTTGCTGATCTTTGGCAAGAGGCCTGTCTTGAAGATAAACTTCAAGCTGCTTGGAATAAATGCTTGGACGGCGGAGCGCAATTTGCTGTCGACTGCTTATTCAAAAACACTTGCCTTGGTAAAAGTTTCCATATCGCTTTGCTGCCAGTTCCGAACTTGGATCAAGTATCTCCACGCATCATCCAAATTCTGCACGAGAATAGCCAGGAAAAATTGCCTTCTCAGACGATCGAAAACCATTTGCGCCGCTATCGATCCATCATTGATTTGGCTCCAGTGCTGATCTCAATCAAGGACCGCCAGGGAGTTATTCGCCTTGCCAATCGTATGTTTGAGGTCCTGGATGGTCCGAGTCCTGAAGAATACCTGGATCGTAGTGTTTTCGACCTGTTTCCTAACGAGATTGCCGAAGCACTCTGGGCCAACGACCTGACTGTCTTTGAAAATGGCCAGGTTGTTGAAGCTGAGGAACAGGTCAGACATAAAGATGGTACGCTTCACACCTACCTGACTTATAAATTCCCACT
>JBGSRE010000205.1:0-3133 GCA_041737755.1 Oligoflexus sp. | reverse complement strand
GGTTAAAGAAGTTGTCGAAGACATTGTCAATATGGTCTTGAGTAAGTTGCCAGCCTATCATCAGGCACTTGAAGACCAGATAGCAGTTGCAGCCTGAATACATGTCTTCGGCATGCGGCATACTAAGATATACTAGGTTTAACCCATCGAGATGCGATTTGAAGACTTGGGTATTGCTTTCGCCACCCTGCGCCATCCCATGGCTTTTCACAGCTAATTTCACGAATATTCGGAAAATACTACAATTTCTATATTTCTGTCCGATATACCTTGCATTAGCCTCAAGGAGAATTGGATGGCGCGGAAAGAATACAGACTTTGAACTCGACACCTCAGGTTCACTCTGGATCGCTACAAAAGCAGGCCTTGGTCCAATGTTCATCTTCGATTTTTTTGACGACGAGGTTGCTGACTGTCTCTGCGCGGAAACAAAAAAAGGCAGGAATCTCCTGCCTTTTTAGGCTGAACTTACTTGGTCTGACCCTCGAGTTTCAGCATAAAGGCAAACTCCTGAGCGACCTCTTTGATCACGGCAAAGCGGCCAGATGCGCCGCCGTGTCCGGCACTCATGTTGATTCGCATGAGGATTTGAGTCGGAGCCTTGTTGTGATCGCGAAGTTTCGCCACCCACTTGGCTGGTTCCCAATACTGCACTTGAGAATCGTGTAAACCGGTGGTGACCAGAATATTGGGATACTTTTGATCCTTCACATTATCGTAGGGTGAATAGGAAAGCATGTAGTCGAAGTACTGCTTTTGCCGAGGATCACCCCATTCGTCATATTCTCCGGTAGTCAGCGGAATGCTCTCGTCCAGCATGGTCGTGACCACATCGACAAAGGGCACCTGAGCGATCACGCCTTTATAAAGGTCAGGTCGCATATTGGTGATGGCGCCCATCAAAAGTCCACCGGCGCTGCCGCCCATGGCATAGAGATGTTCCGTCGAGGTGAAGCCTTGATCGATAAGCCATTGGCTGCAATCAATAAAATCCAAAAAGCTATTTTTCTTGTTCAGCAGTTTACCGTTTTCATACCAAGCGCGACCCAATTCGGAGCCGCCGCGAATATGAGCGATGGCAAAGACAAAGCCACGATCCAAAAGGCTGACTCGGGATGAACGGAAACTCGGATCCATGGACAAACCATAGGAACCGTAGCCATAGATAAGGCTGGGGTTTTTGCCAGTCTTTTGCAGGCCTTTTTTATACACTAAAGACATCGGGATCATGGTTCCGTCGCGTGCTTTGACTTCCACACGCTCGGACGTATAAAGCTTGGCGTCGTAGTTATTGACTTTGGTTTGCTTGATTTCACGACTCTGTTGAGTGGCAAAGTCCCAAGCAAAAACAGTGTAGGGGGTGGTCAAGGATTGGTAGGAGTAAAGCAAATCCTTGCTGTCGTATTCCGCGTTGGTATAAAAATTGGCGACATAGGCCGGATCACTAAATGGAATGTCGCGAGTCGTGCCATCTTTTCTGAGCAGCAATATCAGATGAGTTAAACCCTTTTCCCGTTGAAAGCTAACGATATGACTATCAAACACCAGCATGCTTTCCAGGAGGATACTCGGATTATGGGCTACCACAGTTTTCCAGTTGCTGAGATCGGGTTTTTCTCGAGTTGTTTCCATGATCTGGAAATTTTGTGCGTTATGGTTGGTGAGCACAAAAAAGCGATCGCCACCGTCTTCCACCGAATATTCCAAACCTCGTGTGCGAGCTTGAATCAAGGTGGGCAGACTTTTCACCTTGCTACTGGACAGGAAGCGTACCTCAGAAGTTGTGGTGCTGTTCGAGTTAATGAACAAGAAATGCTCGCTCAAGCTCTTGTTGACCGATACGCTGTAGGTGGGATCTTTTTCTTCATAAATGAGGATACTTTTTTTATCACCGATGGATTGACGCAAAATCTGATAGGAGCGCAGCGTCGCCGGATCCTGTCGGCTATATACTAAAGTCTTACTATCCTGAGCCCATTCAAAGTTACCCGTGAACTTGTCGATGCTGAGGACTTTCTTTTTGGTTTTACGATCATAGACTTCAAGATTATACAGGCGGCGACCCTGGGTATCGACGGCATAGGCCATATACTTTTCATCAGGGCTAAAGGAAGGAGCCGTCATAGCAAAATATTTCAGCCCTTTGCCGCGAACATTGCCATCTACCAAAATTTCTTCCGGTCCTTCCATGGAACCTTTGCGCCGGCAATAGATAGGATATTCGCCATCGCCCTCAGTTTTTGTATAGTAGGAATAGCCCCGATAGGAATAGGGCGCCGACTGATCGTTCTTTTCAATGCGGCCTTTGATCTCTTCAAAAAGGCTATTTTGCAGCTTCTCCGTATCTTTGAGCGCAAAGTCTGTATAAGCGTTTTCCTGTTTGAGATGATCGATGACCTTAGGATTTTGCCGCTCATTCAGCCAAAAGTAGGGATCGACTCGCACATTGCCCTCTTGCTCGAGCTTTTTATCCAGCTTAGTCGGCTGAGGTGCTGGCATTGCCCAAGCAAGAGTTGCGGCAAACCCTAGCGAACAGAGAACTAAAAACATACGATGCTTCATCGACAATACCTTTAAATGAAGGGCCTAAAGGCGGATGGAGGGATATTCGATCCCATCTGCTTGGCTTCTGCAAAGAGCCAGGGGAAATAGCTAGTCTCTGGCGCCTAAAGCGCCAGAGACTATCCTGAGGAGTGAAACGACGAAGGATCTCGCCGATAAGTCCCTGATTCCACGAGATCCTTCGCTTCGCTCTGGATAGTCTCTGGGCGAAATTTTCAATTTCGCCCAGAGACTAGCTAACATAGGCAAAAGAGGAGAAAAAGGGGATTCGCAGCGAGTTTCGCTACAAAGTCATCCCGGAACAGTTTGACGGGATGATGGATAGAACTCCCGTCTTACTTCCAACGATTATGCAGCCAGAAATAGTGCTCTGGATATTTCCGTATGGCATTTTCAACGACCTGATTGAAAAGCACGGAGTGGTCGATGATATCTTGGCTCCGTTCTTTGCTGCTGGTCAATTCTCAGTATCAGGTTCGGCGACTGTTCATTGAGCAAGAGCGCGTGCAGGAAAAATCGCGCCAGCTTGAAATCGCAGCCAAGGAGCTCGAACTCAAGCAGTCTACTCTGG
>JBGSRE010000159.1:0-3213 GCA_041737755.1 Oligoflexus sp. | reverse complement strand
GCTGGCTCCTTTCGCTCGAGCCATCTGCACAGCCTCGGTTTGTAGCTGCTCCAAAAGGCTGTCCTTCAAAATAAAAGTCAGAACCGCCAATTGATGACAGCAATAGGCGAGTAAGGGAAGTGTCGCATGCTGCAGAAGGTCGATGATTTTTTCCCAAGGGGTCATCTCTGGAAAACTGTCACTCGTTAAACCGCCCAGGGGAAGCCAGCCATGAGTTGCCACCAAAAAAAACAGCAGCATTGCCATAATCGAAGTGGGAATAGCATGAAAAAAAAGCAGGAGACCTTGCATCATGCGGACCAGAATATGTCGTGGCCGATAGGCTGAGATCAATCCCAATACCATGCAGAATCCGTAACTGCACAGCAAGGAGGCGAAGCCAAACATCAAAGACACCGGCAGTCGCTCCCGCATCATCGTCCAGACCGGTTCCTGATAGCGCAAGGAGGAACCCAAATCCCCTTGCAGGAGCGCCCACAACCATTGACCATAGGCTTTGGGCAGGGGTTGATCCAGTCCGTAGTAAATCCGCAGCGATTGCATCTGCTCCTCGCTTAAAGATGCCATCGGGCTGGGACTTCGGGCTTGAGCAGCTTCGAGTTCTTGAGCGATACGAATATCCAAAGGTCCACCGGGCATGAAACGGGTGATGGAAAAGAGCAGCAGAGTCATGCCGATCAAAGTCACAGGCATCAGACAGAGTCGACGCAGAAAGTAAGAACGCATCGCTGAATTCCTTTGCTTTCCATCCATGATGCCCTGTTTGCTTCTCTGCGCACAAGAGGCGTATTTCAGTGCCTTTTTCAACCGAGCCCAACCTGCGCCGTATCAGCATGATAGCTGGTCTTTCCCGAGTCGACGCCTACCTTACTGCCTTGGGCTTTCGTTTGAGTGAGCGGTGGTATAATTAAAGGAAGGCATTTCGAGGCACGATAGGAGGGATCATGCTTATACTGGTGATTAACAGCGGCAGCTCAGCCCAAAAATTTCACTTCATTGAGATGCTCCAAAAGAGCGTCCGTGGTCAATCCGCAATGGCTCTCGCCCATTGTCTGTTGGCAAGCATCAGCTGTGTTGCCTGGCCGAGGCTGGTCAAGCCTTTAGATCTTCAGAGCCCATGGTGATGGAGCTGTCCATGCCGATCCTCTATCAGGATGAATCTGTGGTCGTTATCAATAAGCCTCCTGGAATTCTGGTGCATCGCAGCGAAGCGACCTCGCGTCTCGAACCAGCTGTATTACAGATCATGCGCGATCGGCTCGGTTGTCGCCTTTATCCCGTGCACCGATTGGATCGACCTACTTCGGGCGTGCTCATACTCGCTCTGCATGCTGATGCTGCTGCCCATTTAAGCCAGCAATTCGCTGCTCACCTTTGCACAAAAAAGTATTTGGCTGTGGTCCGCGGCTGGGCTCCCGAATCGATAACGATTGCCCATGCTCTGAGGGACCTGGATGATGAGTCAGCTCCGGTCCAGGCCGCGGAAACCCGTCTGCAGCGACTGGCAACTCTGGAGTTGGAATGCAGTGTCGATCGCTATCCACGGACCCGTTACAGTCTTCTGTCCATGCAGCCCAGCACCGGCCGTCGGCATCAGCTCAGGCGTCACTGCAAGAGTATCTTTCATCCTATTATCGGCGATAGCATTTACGGGCATGGGATACACAATCGATTCTTTCGGGAAAACTACGGAATCAGTCGTTTGCTCCTGCACCACGAGGAACTCAAATTGCGCCACCCGCTGTCAGGGGAATGGCTGCAATTCTGTGCACCAATGGACCAGGATTGGCAAAAAATCTTAGCGGCCTTTTCGTGGAGTATCCAGGATAAATAGTCGTCTTTGCCGTGCGAATCAGATATGGTAGGCTGCAAAATCGGGTCACCGGAACTGCGCCTAACCCTGAGAAGTGTCATGAAAGTATTTATAATTCTGCCGACTTACAATGAGCGAGCCAATATTGGCAGGATGATTGATAGCCTCAATCAAGTGTTTAAGACCTTGGCTCACGACATGAATATTTTAGTCGTCGACGACAATTCCCCGGATGGTACGCAGGATATTGTCCGCGAGTATCAAACTTACCATTCCCATCTCCACCTGATTACGGGCCAAAAGCAGGGTCTTGGCAAAGCCTATATCCGAGGCATGGAAGAGGCACTTCGTCTGGGTGCAGATGCCGTTTTCGAAATGGATTCAGACTTTTCACATGATCCTTTGGATGTGCCGAGACTGCTCGCTTGTTTGGAAGCGGGTGCTGATTTTGTGATCGGCAGTCGCTACGTGCCTGGTGGCAGTATTCCTGGGGAATGGAGTTTCTATCGAAAACTCAACTCTAAGTTTGGCAATATCGTAGCCCGTTATGTTGCCGGTATCAGTCCAGTCCGTGATTGCACTGCTGGCTTTCGCTGTATTCGAGCTTCGCTGTTAAAGCAATTGGATTTAGGCAATATTCGCACGCAAGGCTATGGATTTCAGGTTTCCCTTCTGCATGCAGCTTATATTTCTGGCGCGCGTATTCGGGAAATTCCTGTGCAATTCACCGATCGAGTGGCAGGCGAATCCAAGCTTGGTTTGAAAGATATCATCGAGTTCATTATCAATGCCGGGGCGATTCGCGTTCGGAGTTTGGAAACTTTTGTTAAGTTCGGTGCGGTAGGACTGTCGGGTGTGGCTATCAACCTTGGCCTGTTCTCGATTCTTCACGGCATGGGCCTGTCCAAATTCGTGGCCTCGCCTTTAGCAATCGAAGGTTCTATCCTCTGGAACTTCCTCTGGAACCATCGTTGGACTTTTGGCCAGCGGCAGAGCAGTCGCGGTATCACCGTCAAGGGTTTACAATTCAACCTCGTGTCGCTGATCTCACTTGGAATCAGTTTTGGGACATTTGTTCTGCTCTCTACTTTCTTTCCTGAAGGCAGTCCCTATCTTTTTCAAATTCTGGGAATCATACCAGCAACGGCGGTGAATTATTTCCTAAATTCCTACTGGACCTTTGTCGATCGAAGCAAAGAGCCTCGCCCCGTTCTCCGAATCATTCGCAACGAATCCCAGGCCAAAGCAATTGAAGATTCTATTTAGTCTCTGGCGCCTAAAGCGCCTGAGACTATCCTGAGGAGTGAAACGACGAAGGATCCCGGCGCTAAGTATCTGATAACACGAGATCCTTCGCTTCGCTCAGGATAGTCTCTGGGCGAAATTTTCAATTTCGCGCC
>JBGSRE010000156.1:0-4551 GCA_041737755.1 Oligoflexus sp. | reverse complement strand
GATTGCTTATGATGATTTTTGCCTGAGCATCATTCACCAGTTTACGACCTTCTTCCGAAAGCTCGCTCATCTTGCCATTGATTTTTTGTAGCATTTGCGCGCCGCGTGACGCTACGTTGGTAATCTTGCCAATCAAATCGGAATTCACTCGAGAAACAAAATCTTCGAAATTCAAATCAAAGTCATCGATTCCTGATGACATCTTACAAGCGAGGTAATAGCGCAAATAGTTAGGATCCAGATGCTTCAGATAAGTCCCGGCAGAAATATTCGTCCCGCGTGACTTACTCATCTTTGCACCGTTTACTTGCAGCATGCCATGGACCATGACCTGAGTCGGCGTTTTCAAACCCGCCGCCTTCAGCATGGAAGGCCAAAAAAGACTATGGTGATAAACGATATCTTTGCCGATGCAATGAAAGATCTCGTATTCCTGCCAATACTTTTCAAAACTCGAACCCTGGGTTTTGGCCCATTCGTCTAGGGAAGACAAATAGCCAATCGGCGCATCAAACCAGACATAGAAAAATTTATCGGGATGGCCCGGGATCTCAAAGCCGAAGTATGGTTTATCACGAGAAATACACCAGGACTGCAAATCTTCTTTCAACCATTC
The DNA here is from genome assembly GCA_041737755.1 of Oligoflexus sp. Taxonomy (GTDB): domain Bacteria; phylum Bdellovibrionota_B; class Oligoflexia; order Oligoflexales; family Oligoflexaceae; genus Oligoflexus. The sequence goes on along the minus strand of JBGSRE010000156.1, from coordinate 3,935 downwards.
ACCGAGTTTTTTAGCGATCTCGGGGCTGTTATGCTGCGGCACCCACTCTTTTAAGAAATCTTGAAAGTCATTGAGCTTGACGAAGACGTGCTCGCTGGCCTTTTGCACTGGAGTATTGCCACAGAGAACGCAATGCGCACCCTTCAATTCATGAGTGGCATAGACTGCACTGCAGACCTCGCAACCATCGCCGTACTGATCCGCAGCACCGCAACGAGGACAGGTGCCCTTCACAAAACGATCGGGTAAAAACATTTTGTCATGCTCACAGTAGGCCTGCTGCAGACTCTTCGTTTCGATATGTCCCTTGTCTTTAAGCGCCAAGAAAATCCGCTCAGAGATTTTTCGATTCGATTCGCTGTTGGTGGAACCGTAGTTGTCATAAAGGATTTCAAATCCCTTTAAGTCGCGTACATGCTCCACGCGTGCTGTTTCGATCAGCTGCTCGGGTGTCACACCCTGCTTGCGCGCACTGATCATAATCGGCGTTCCATGCGTATCATCCGCACAGATAAAATGGCATTCATGACCCCGCATCTTTTGAAAACGCGTCCAAAAATCGACCATGCAATGTTCCACCAAATGGCCGATATGAACCGGACCATTCGCATAAGGAAGAGCCGCTGTGATGATTATTTTGCGTTTTCCAGACATCGGAATCCTCTCTTTCCAACAAGTATGCCACTTCGCCACATAAGCGAGGCAGCCCGGCCGTTACTATAAAGCAAAGTCCTGCGCTACGAAAGACTTTCACTCCAGAATTGGTCTGGTTTGTGCGATATCAGGAGCGGGGTCGCCGCTCGTCCGGCTTTTCATGGACCGGGTCATCGGGCCAGGAGTGTTTGGGGTAGCGGCGTTTCAGTTCTTTTTTCACTTCATGATAGCTGCCCTGCCAAAATCCAGCCAGATCCTGGGTAATTTGCGCCGGTCGTCGATTGGGTGCCAGAAGTTTTAACAGGAGAAGCTGGCGATCACCACAGATCCGCGGCGTCACGGGCTGACTAAAAAACTCCTGAATACGCCCCTCAATCCAAGGATCTCCGATATCTTCATAATGAATCTTAAAGCGTTTACCATTTTTTAAGGTGATCTGCTCCGGACACTGCTCTTGCAGAAGCATAAGATCGTCATAGTCCAACTGCTCTTCAATGGCCTTTTGCAGATTCCTGCCGGTGATGTCGGTCAAGGAACGCGCCCCTTCACAGAGGTGAGCCAGCAAGAGATCAAGCATTTCCCCATCAAATCGCGGTAATTTATGGATGAACCCCAGCTTATCCATCAGCTCCACTTTTTTGTGGTAGGCATGGAAATCGCTGAGATCAGCAAAAACATCCGGCCATCGCTGCTTGACGGTGGAAAAAAGTAAGCCTTCGATAGCGGAAGCTTCCGCCTGCTCCACCGACTCTTCCAGCATCAATCGTCCATAATTGAGACTGGTGACTTTGCGAGCTCGACCTGTTTTTTCATCCAAACGAATATCGAGCGCAGTCTTTAGGAGTTGAAATGGATCCTCTTTCATCCAAGCGGGATCCACTGCTGAAGCGACAAAGATTCGACCTCTTTGACTATCCGCTTCCTCGCTTAAGGTTTCACGGGCATCAATCGCGGTCAGCCACTCCCGATCACGCACAACCGAAGATTCACTGAGGACCGCACCACGGCCGAGGCAAAAATTAAACTGTTTCTGCTTGCGATGACCGACCTGGGTCGCTGAGGCTCGATGTTTCGCAACTCGATCGGCAAATCCTGCAAAAATGCAGCGACGAATACGCGAGGTATCCACGAGCGATATTTCATGCAAAGGTCCAGCCCCACAAGTTCGTCTTAAACTGTCATAAAGCTGCTTCAACCTTTGCAGACGTGAGAAATCAAAATCTCGTCGCGAGCCTTGCAGCCTGCCCATGGACCGGAGAAAGATCTCCATCTGGTAGCAGACATCACATTCGAGATGATCCCGCGCGGCCTCATCATTGCGCAGCAGCATGCCTTCACTGATGAGCAGCGCGGCCAGCAAAGCGGCGTCGATCACGCCCTGTTTCTTTCCTTCAATAATGATTCGACCTAGACGAGGATGCAGGGGCAAATCCGCCATAAAACGGCCCTCATCCGTTAATTGGCCTGCCTCATTCAAAGCCCCCAGTGATTGCAGCAGCTGTATGTTATTCTGCAAGATGGCTTCATCGGGAGCCTCGAACCAGGGCAAGGTCTCCCAGGCCTTTTTTTCATTCGGTAGAATCGCTTGGATTTCTAGAAGAGTCTGACAGAGATCGATCCGCTTGATTTCAGGTTCGGTAAATTTCAATCGACCATTAAAATCGATGGCACTGAACAATCGGTAGCAAACACCTGGCGCTATGCGTCCGGCGCGGCCCATACGCTGAATACAGGAAGCTTGGCTCACCTTCTGGGTTTCCAAAGTAGGCAATCCACTCCAGGGAGCGTAGCCAGAAATTTTCGCTTTCCCCGTATCGATCACTCCCTTGATTCCCGGCAAAGTCACAGAAGTCTCGGCTACATTCGTGGCCAAGACAACTTTGGGTATCTCTGGATTTTTAAGGAGCAGTCGATAATTGGCGGCTAGCTCGGCGCTCAAGGGAATCCATTCGGCTTTGCCGGGGAGAGTGTTCTTCAAGCGTTCAGCGCAACGCTGAATCTCTGCCATGCCGCTTAAAAAAACCAGAATATTTCCCGCACATCGCGGATCATCCAGCATCTGCGCAGTCGCCTGGCAAACTTGATCTTCCAGTGACGTTTGAGTGCCGCCAGGAAAATATTCCAGGCTCACGGCAAAGGTTCGCCCTGGGATGTTAAACACCCTGGCTCCCTGCAGGTAAGTTTCCAAAGCGGCCGTATCAAGGGTAGCTGACATGATAAGCAAACGCAGATCCGAGCGCAGACTTTGAATATTACGCAGCAGCGCCAGCGCAATATCGGTATGAATATGCCGCTCATGAAATTCATCGAGGATCACCACATCGAATTCTCGCAGCATAGGATCCTGCAAGAGCTTTCGTGTGAGTACCCCTTCGGTGACGAATAGCAGCCGCGTCGCTGGACTGCTCTTGTTTTCCAGGCGAATCTGATATCCTACCAGCTGCCCGCAGGGGGTATCCATTTGTTCGGCGACCCACTCAGCGGCCAGACGTGCTGCCAATCGCCGAGGCTGGACGACTAAAATTTTGCGAAATTTTTGCAGAAGCGCCTGCGGAATACGCGTAGTTTTTCCGGCCCCCGGTTCGGCCTTTAGTAAAATATAAGGTTCAGCCACGAGTGCTGCAGAAATTTCAGCCAAATAGGGATCTATAGGAAAGCTCGACATTTTTGACTCAAAGGGATAGAGAAAAATGGGTCTATGAAAACGCTTTTGTACAGGAACTTGCCTTGGAAATCCAGTAGCTTGAACCTAACCCGGCTTTTCCCTGGATAAATCCCAGCCATAATGATAACACTTGCTGCCCTTTATCAGGATCATCGAGGAGTCCCAATCCCATGGAAAGGCATTCAATTAGCGTCAGTTATCGGTTGAACGGCATGCGTCTCGATGCAGCTATTTCGGATTCGATTGCTGGTATTTCCCGCCGACGTGCAAAAGCCATCGTTGATATGGGCGGCGTTTATGTGAATAAAAAGCGGGTCCGTATTGCCTCTAAAACTGTGGGCAAAGGCGACCGGATCGAAGTCGAATATAACAAGGCTTTGTTTGAAGGCAATCGCCAGGAAGAATTAAGCCTAAAACCCGAAGATATCCTTTATTTTGATCACGATGTCATCGTCATCAATAAGCCAGCCGGACTTCCCTCGCAGGCCACGCGCGACCAGGCGATCATGCATGTCGTTCCACTCCTGGAAAAATGCCTGACGGCCATGGGTCATCCTAAAATGGATTTGCAGCTGGTGCATCGCCTGGATAAGGACACCACCGGTGCTTTAGTCGT
>JBGSRE010000148.1:0-9447 GCA_041737755.1 Oligoflexus sp. | reverse complement strand
CACCGGTGACTGGAGAGAAACGAGCATCGGTACAGGCCGAACCAATCATGAACAGCAGTCCAATGACAAAAAGCTTGTGTCGCATGGCATCCTCCAGGGTCGTGGTATGGGCAAAATCAAGATTCAATAAACTTATCGGTTTAAATTGTGGACAATTGAACGAATGGGGTAAATCGCGAAGCTTATTACTTTTTTGGCAGATTAATTTAAAAGGCGGCAGCCTTTTTGATGTGCAGTTTTTTATCTTAGAAAATTGGCGGGAGGCCCTTAGTAAGAAAGGGCGTAAGGTTTTCAAAAACCTAGCCTCATCCTATGAGCTTTCTTTGACCGTTGCTGGAGCTTAGCTCTAAATTTTAGATATCCTAGATACTAACGTTTAGATCGCCCGCCTAGGAACTAGGAGTGGTGAATAGTTTTCGAACTAAAGTGAGCAGGACTTTCGCCACTTTAATAGGACCCCATGAGGGAATATGTGGCCTAGTGTCTCCAGGCCGCTTGATCCCATGAGGTATCTGCCGATTCAAGACATGCTTTTCCCTGGACTCATTGCTGTTAGAATGCTGTACTGTGTGGGCAGCGGACTGGTGACGTGGAATTCTTCTTTAGCAATCAGTAGTTCTAAAAGATCCGATGATGTAACGAGCCCGACCAGCTGATGATCGTCATCCACCACAGGCACGGAATCAATTTTGTGTCGAATCATGGTTTCGCTAATGCTCGTGACCGACGTGGTCGAACGGCAGGTGATGGGATCACTCGTCATGACTTCCCCTACAGTCAATGACTCTACCTCGAGCCCTCCCTCACCATTAGAGCTGGCGTGGACCAGTACATCACGGTCAGACAGAATTCCCACGAGCCGCTGGCCATCGAGAACAGGCAGATGTCTAATCTCCCACTCAAACATGAGTTCATAGGCATCCTGCAGACTATCACCGGGCTCGACACACACCACATTGCGAGTCATCGTAGCTGAGGCTTTCATAGTTTCGTCTCCTCATAAAACAGAGATAAAAGATCCCTGAAATTATCTGTTCCTGGTCCTTGCTAACTTCTCTATCAATATATGACTTTTAGCGAAGAATGCCAGAGTAAAAGAGCATTTTTTCTGAGGTTCCTAGCGCAACGGACAATACTTCAAACTGCTTATTGGTTGATGGCAGTAGCATAGGACTCAGCAGAAAGGAGTCTGGTGAAAAGCTGCGCCTGGAAGCACAAATTTGCTCAATTTAGCTGACATAGATGCTATCATAGCAGCATAAAACTGCCATTGGAGCTTGTGATGAAAAATTCGAGGGCGTCTTGCCTCTGGCTCGCGAGTATTCTTGTGGCTTGGACCGCTGCTGCCGCTGATCAAGCGCCAAAGCCAGAATTTCAAAGCAGCATCAGCCTTTGGACACGGGCGCCGGGGAGTTACTGGAACGACCGCGACCCCAAACATCTTAACGAAGTGAGCTACAAAGTAAAAAGTCAAGTCCGCGCCAAGCTCTTTGATATCCAGTATGGTGAAGACATCGTCGTGCGCGGCCAATTTTTGCACGAGATCGCCGAAACTTATAAGCCCGCCATTGCCAGTGCGGACGCTATTATCATTCACTTTAGCAATGGCATGCAGGTGCCAGTGCCTCTGGCATTAATTGCCCGTGGGAAAATCGAGATCATGATCGCGGTCGCTATAGAGGAGGCTAAGACCCTCTCCCAGACTTTTCCCAAGCTCAGCAAGCCGAGCAATGAATGGCGAGACCCCAGACCCATCGTTTTTAAGGATAATAAGCTTGTCATCAGTCAAGCCTGGCATCCAGGCTATGGCGAAACTAGACCTCAAGGTTTCAATCCTTTTCATCATGTCGACTCTGTCAGCGGCATGGAATGGATTTCACTCGCTGCTTACGAACAGCAGTTTCGGCTAGCTGACAGCACCCTTGCAGGCCAAACGGTATACCTCCGTCGATGCCAATTTTGCCACAATATTCAGGGTCTAGGAGCTCGCTTCGGCTGGGATTTTGCAGGTCCCATTAAAATTTATGAAAAGCGCAATCCGAGCAGTCTGCATAAGCTTGTGGGTTTTGAGAAACTCGACGCCTTGCAGCGAGGACTCATGATGCCGGCCCAAAAGGATTTTACTGAAGCGGAAGCTCTCGACCTCTGGGCCTTTATGAAGATGGCGGCACAAAAAACGCCTGCGCCTTATGCCCCTTAAAAACTAAGGTTGCCTGCCTACCGGCCTCAGACTGCCGCCGTTTGCGTCTTGCGCCTTTTGGGCTTCATGAGCTGTATCAATGTCATGGAACGAAAAGGCCCCAGCACTCGTATGGCGGTCAGAACTCCCGCGCTGAGTGCTCCACCGATACCACAGCTGACAATATCCTGGCCGGTCAAATACAAATTTTTCACAGCGGTATCCGCGCGCAGCCAACGCTGTTGGAATCTTTGAGGCGTATGATCGATGCCATAGATTTCGCCTCTCTGATAGTTACTGAAATGAGCGGTGGAAAGTGGAGTGGACAGTTCCGTAAAGTGGATCTTATCTTTGAGCTGCGGTAATTTTTCCAGCAGAATGGCTAGCAAGCGATCGGTGATGGTCTTTTTGAACAGATCGTAGTCATCACCGCGCTTTTGCCATTTTGTCCCCTGCCACTTTTCAAACCAACTGTAGGGAGCCGGCACCACGATTTCAATCGTGCTCTTGCCTGGATATTTTTTGTCCCAAGCGGGATCTTTGGTGGAAGGAAAAGACACATAAACCAAGGGAAAATCCAGACAAGGATCTGGCATGAAACGGGCCAGATTCTCATCATGCTTTTCGTTGGGATAGATCCACATGTTGGTTTGCTCCAGACCAAGTTCCTGGGTCGTCCCTTTCAATCCTATGTAAAGTCCCATATGCGCAAAGGAGGGCGTCACCTGCTGGATATTTTTCAAGTATTCAGCCTTCACAGAACAGCTGTCGGGCAAGAGATGGCGAAAAGTATTCATCACTCCCACGGCACTCACGATATGGCTAGCATGAATCGTTCGACCATCCTGCAATTTTACTCCCACGGCTTTGCGTCCTTGCAGGACAATCGACTGAACCTCGGCACTGGTCACAAGCTCCGCTCCATGTTTCCTGAGCACAGCATCCATCGTCTCGGCGATTGAAGCGGAACCACCCACAGGATAGGCCGCTCCATCCATATAGTGTTTGACAACCATGGCATGCATGGCAAAGCTCGACTGACTGGGAGGAAGACCATAATCTCCCCATTGACCTGTGAGCACAGCAATCAATTTCGAGTTTTGAGTCAGGCCTCGGAGCACCTGTTCGGTCGTTTGGCTAGCATAGGCAAGGAAGGGTGTCGTCAGTTTTTTATAAAGGAGCTTGGCTAACCATGAAGGCAGAGCATGTTCCATATAGAATGAAGACGAGCTTCGATTCACCTTCTTGATAAGCTTGATATACTCGGTAATCGCCGCCTTTTCCTCTGGAAAATACTGAATCATGCGCTCCCGAAAGGCTTGCTCGCCTTGCAGATAGTCGAAGCTTTCAGCACCCAGATAGATCCGATCATAGTTTGACGTCATTTCCGACCATTGCAGCGCCCCGTCACTCACATAGTCAAAGATTCGCCGGAGACTCGACTCCTGACGATGAACTTCGCCGATATAGTGAACGCCGACGTCCCACTCGTAGCCCTTTCGGGCATAGGTGTGAGTAAAGCCTCCGGCGGTATAGTGCCGCTCCAGGACTAAAACTTTTTGCCCCGCCTTGGCTAAACAAGCCGCGGTTGCCAGCCCGCTTATGCCTGATCCTATGATAATCGAGTCATATCGATCGGCAAGTGTGGCCCGACGAAGCTGCGTTCCAATCGTCATGATCGTTCCACTCCACTGTTGACTTTCATTATGCATGTTTAGAATATAAATTCCAATACTGTAGAAAGCCCGCTTTGCTGTGACAAAGCATGGGCGATCTCCAGCAGGGGATGGCCCCCGGAAATCGAGACAACTGGCAGCTGCAACAGATCTCTTGTGCTTACACCATCAACCATCACGCCTTGGGTATAAGCTTCAGGAGACCGTGACGCGATTGCGTCCCTCACGCTTTGAAGTGTAAAGAGCCTCATCGGCTTTTTCCACGAGAATAGATTTGTCCTTCACATCTTCGGCAAGGTAGCTGACGCCCAGCGAAATCGTCACCTTCAGCGTGGCCTCGCCGTGCGGAATGGCCATGATTTCGACCGATTTGCGAATCCTCTCAGCCACCATGGTTGCCATATCGGGGCTGGTTTCTGGCAAAATCACGGCCATCTCTTCGCCACCGTAGCGAGCAACCACATCTGATTTGCGGCAAGTATCACGGATCGCCGCCGCGACTCTTTTCAGAACGAGATCACCGATCTGATGTCCCCACTTATCATTGAAGCCTTTAAAATGATCAATATCGATAAAGATGAGCGAGAGATTGCGCAAGTTTCGCTGCGATTGCAGCATTTCCTGCTCCAGCATACTTTGGAAGTAGTCGTGGTTATAGAGTCCTGTCAGCCCATCCGTGGCTGCCTTAACCGACAGTTCGAGCCGACCTGCCGCTGCCAAGCAAATAATTTCCAAGGTCTCGATGCGTTCGGGAGTGAAGGTGCTGTTGGCCCTATTGTTTTCCAGATAAAGTAAACCAACAATCTCTGAGTCGACGCCAATCCCGACCGTGATGGGAATACAGAGGATGGACCAAACTTTGTTCTTTTGAATGTAAGGCTCACGATGCAGTCCAGGCAGCAATTCCTGAGCGATACTGGCATTATCAATCACGATACCCTTGCGAGCGCGACGCACATAATTGATCACCATTTTCGACAGATTATGACTGTGCTCCACGGCTACCGATTGCAAAATTTTGGGCTGTTCCAAATCTACCGAGCTTTCAGCTTCAATAAAGAACTCGCCCTCTTTGCGCAGCAATAAGGCACCTTTTTGTGCTCCAGCGAACTCGATCGCACTGGAAATAATCTTCTCGAGCATCCGACTGTGGACGTTTTCTTCGGCGATCGCTAGCAAAGCTCTTTTCAAGGTCGTGATATCAATCGTGGTCGATGACATCGTCGCCAGAGAGCCCGTCAAGGTGCGTTCTCCCATATTGCCACTGAGCATCTGCGGATGTTTTTCTTCCAAAAGTCGCACCTTGGCCATGGCACCCCAGCGCTCATAGTTATAACGCGCTCGCTTCATGTAGGCATAGGCTGCGGTATGTCGGCCCTGGGTCAGATGAAATTTGGCTGCCAGCTCATTGGCCAGAGCCTCGTCCTGCAAGTACTGATTGGCTTTGGAAAGTGAGATGGCCTCATCATAGGCGAGCTGAGCATCATAGGCTTTGCCTCGCAACGCTAGCCATTCAGCACGCAGCAAAGCATATTTGTGCTGAAAATTCATAGGAGCCAGTTTGCTCCACTTTTTGTAGCGGGCGAAGGTCGACTTGATCGTGCGCTGCGCCTCTTTTCGTTCCTCGGGCGGCAGCATGTTCCAGCGCTTGATCAAAGCCAGCGAGTAATAGTAGAAGAACACCGCACCCGAAACTGTACCCATCACCAGTTTAAAGAGCGGGTCAGCTTTACGTGCAGCTTTCACAGCTTCTTCGGCGTTATCGAAGGTATAGGCCAGAAAGCACTTCAGGAAATAGGTCTCGAACTGGCCCCTGACATCATGATTGTGCTTATAGATCGGCAGCATGAGATCTTCATCGTAGGTGTCGCCTTTGAGAATATGCGGCTGACAAGTTTTGGGGTCGATCAAATTTTGTACGGCCTGATGAAACAGACGAAGCTGCTCTTCATCGGTCTTTTGCCCCAATTGCTCGGTCACTACTGCGAATTTGGTCATCTCTTCGACCAAAGGCCGAAGCTCATTGCCGACCAAAAAACTGCGCTGGCAATAACCTGCGGCGCCATGGGCTGCAAATTCAAAATCACCGGCATCCAGACCTGCCTGATAAGCCTGAAGCAGAGGCTTGAGCGTCGCTCGAATATGGTCTTTCCAAGGCCGAATAAACATATTGAAACAAACCAGTGTCGCGGATTCGATATCCTTGGCGTTGAGCTTTTCGTAGAGTTTGATACCGAGTTCACCAAACTTATAGCCGGTTTTTACTTCCCCCAGCATGGCAGCCATCAGCATGCCATAGGTTGTGTAGGCCAGAGCCGAAGTGGAAGTATTGCCATAACGCAGCGAAGTTCGAATCAAGATCCCTGCGATCATTGGCACCTGACGCGGGAAGAAGTAGAAAATCGTCTGAGCCATAGAGTAGAGGAAATGCATCTGAGCCAGATGCAGGGGATCTTTCATTTCGGGTAGGTTCAGCAGTTCCTCTTGCGAACGACGCCGAACCAACCAGTGGGTATAGAGGAACGATCCTGCAATGCGAATCCAGCTTGGATTTTGCGGAATATAAATACCCAATTCCGCCAAAATCTTTTTGCCCAGCGCTATGGCCTCCTGCATATCATTGCGGGCCACGGCAGCATGTACTTTGGTCTCAAAGGCAGGAATCTTTTCGATCAGGTTACGGCCACGAGCTAGAACCACATCGATTGCTTCGTGCATCAGCTCGTAGGATTTCGCCAGGAAAGCCAATTCCGCAGTTTCGCGGTAGATATCCATCATCAGGACATGATAACCGTCCCAATCCTTTTTTTGTTCCTGTTTTGTGGCAGCCTGCAAATATTCCAAAGCTGTTTGATAGGCGGCCGAAACTTTGGCTTTCTTGGCGGCATGGAGGTTCAATTGAATCAGCTCGATGCGTTCCGCCTCGGTCTTGATCAGTTCAACACTACTATTCAGATGGTTAACGATGGCAAAGACAAAATCATCGCCAGCGGCACCCTTATGCAGATCGAGAAGGCTGCGCCCCACTTTATAGCGGACCAGCTTGCGCGAACTGTCATCGATGAGATCATAGGCTGCCTGCTGAATGCGATCATGGGTGAATTTATACTCGATGCGCAGATCCCGACTTTCGATGGGAATTTCGAGTTCCACCAGTCGATAGCCATCACCAATCGGCACGATCAGACCCTGCGACATCGTCTCGCGTAAAAGACCAGCCGCATGAGACATCGACTGTCCAGCCACCTGCGACAGAGTTACCAGATCAAAGACCTGACCGATACAGGAAGCTAATTGAATCAATTCACGGGTCGGTTGACTGAGTTTTTGAATCCGGGAACTCATCAATTCGACAACATTATCCGTCATATTTGCCGAACGTATACGAGCTAAATCCCAGTCCCAGGTGCCTTTTTCAGGATTGAAAGCCAGCAAATGGTCCGTGTAAAGTGAACGTAAAAATTCATCGGTGAAGAAGGGGTTGCCACCGGTTTTTTCCAATACCAGATCGGCCAAGCTTTTGACTTTTTCTACGGTGGTATAGAGAGCATCGGCAATCAATTGCCTCACTTCCACTGCACCCAAGGACTGCAGATGCATGGACTGAAACACAAATTCATTGGCTTTCAGTTCTTGCATATACATTGCCAATGGATGAGTGCTAGTCACCTCATTATCTCGATAGGTGCCGATGAAATACATGTGCTTCAGTCGCTTGTCCTGAAGCATGAGATCAACCAACTTGAGTGATCCTGTATCGATCCATTGCATGTCATCGAGGTGCAGCACAAGCGGATGTTCGGCTTGACAAAAAAGTTTGACGAAGTTTTTGAAAACCAATTTGAAACGATTATCAGCCTCATTGGGCCCGAGATGCTGGGCAAGAGACTGCGGTCCAATAATGAGTTCTACCTCTGGCAAAACATCAATAATAATCTGGCCATTGGGGCCCAATGCTTGCAGAATTTTTTGCCGCCATTCCATCAGACTGGCTTCGGGTTCACCCAGAAGTTGGCGGACCAGTTCACGAAAGGCATCAACAAAAGCCGAATAGGGCGTGCTCTTGCGAAACTGATCAAATTTTCCTGTAATGAAATGGCCGTTATGCTGCGACACGGGCTTTTGCAATTCGCGAATAAGCGAGGACTTTCCTACTCCTGAATAGCCTGCGACAAACCAAACTTCACGTCCACCATCACAGACTTGTTCAAAGCTTTTCAGCAGCTGTTCCACTTCCTTCTGCCGACCATAGAGAATCTCTGGAATATGGAATCTGTCCGGCACATCCTGCAGGCCGAGGGGGAATTTTTCGACCGTTTGGCTTTCGCGCAAACTCTTAAATATCTTTTGCAAATCGACCATGATGCCCCAGGCACTTTGGTAGCGATCCTCACAATTTTTGCTAAGCAGCTTCAGAATTAAATCACCCAAAACCTCCGGTAAAGAATGATTGAAGTGGCGAGGCGGAATCGGCCTCTTGGCGATATGGAAATGAATCAGCTGCAAGGGATCGTCGGATTCAAAAGGCAGTCGATTCGTGAAAAGCTGATAGAAAGTAATTCCCAGGCTATAAAAATCACTGCGATAATCAACAAAACGATTCATTCGTCCGGTTTGTTCCGGAGACATATAGGGCAAGCTACCTTCGGTGACACCGCTGGTATTCAGTTCCGCCTGTTCCCTCAGCAGCTTGGTAGAAATGCCGAAGTCGATGATTTTGACGTCGCCGATCTCGCGATTATAGAGAACATTGGTCGGATTGAGGTCTTTGTGAATGATGTTCTTGCTGTGGATTTCCACCAGACACTTGGCTAATTTGCTGGCAATGTCCAGCCCTTCAAGCACGGAAACAGGGCCGTGGCGCAAGACCTCTTCGAGCGAGATGCCGCCCGTATCTTCAAATACCAGCATCGGCGCATTGTGGTGCTTTTCATAAGCAAGGGCTTGAGGCGCACAGCTTAGGCCGGATTCCTGAACAATTCGATATTGGTTTTTATAGCGAGCGATTTCATGTCTTTCCATGAAATCCTCCTGCAAAATCTTGAGGATCACTCGCTTGTGGTCACTCTCTCGAATCGCTTTGAAGACTGAACTCCGCGGACTTACAAAAATTCTCACCAGATGAGCGTAGCCGGGAACCCGAACTAGGTCGCCCTCTTCCACAATTACTTGTTGCTTGGCAGCCGGTGCCATAATTCACCATTCCTTGCTATGCATAGTTTGTCCTTCTGATTATCGGAGGCAAGCGAAGTTTTCTTAAAGTTTCTTGACTTCATCTGCTAAAAAGCTTGAGTTTTCATCTTTGGTTCGAAGCACAAAACTCCATAGCTTCAGCAAAAAAATCAGGGTACAGTTGCCATTAAATTTACCAGAAGTGGTTGTTGAAGAGCGCTTGCTGGGTGGGCCTTGCTTTGCTAGTCTAGGCCACGCATCGGCTTCGCGAGTTGCTTACTTGGTCTTGAGGAGATTGCCATGCAGGATGCTTTGGTTGAGATGAGTCGTCATTCCCTGACCCGCCTCATGTTGAAAGGAATCGGCATTCGCCCACCCATGCCCTTGCTTCGCTCCTATCGGCCCTGGTCCGATGCTTTG
>JBGSRE010000121.1:0-1801 GCA_041737755.1 Oligoflexus sp. | reverse complement strand
CTTGTCCGATCCGCGTCGTTCTGGATCTGCGAATACGATGAATGCCATTATTTTGCAAACGATGGGTTGGGATAAGGGTTGGGAGCTGCTGACAGCAATTGCTGGCAACACTCGTTCGTTCACTCATTCCAGCAGCGATCCGATCAAAGCCGTTGTCTCGGGTGATGTCGCCCTGTCGATGGCTATCGATTTTTACGCTCTGGCGAAGATCGGTGACCTTGGTCCCGATAACCTCGGTTTTGCTTTACCCGAAGGCCAGTCGGTCTTGGATCCTGATCCTATTGCTATTCTTCGTGGCGCTCCCAATCGTAAAGTGGCCGAAAGATTTGTCGACTTTGTCTTGAGCGTCGAGGGTCAAAAACTTCTCCTCTTGCCCAAGGGTGCACCGGGCGGACCCAAAAAGTCTTCGCTGGGCCGGATGGCCATCAACACCAAAGCTTATGAAGAAACCGAGGGAAAACGTATTTCCCCAGCAAATCCTTTCACGCAGAAAGGTTTCATCCAGCTCGACTTAGAACGGGCCCTCAGGTTGCAGCGAGTATTCAACGATTTGTTTGGTTCGACTTTGGTTGACACTCATGATGATTTGAAAAAAGGCTGGAGAAAACTGGCCAGCGGCAAGACCGTTGACCCAGTAAAACTTGCTGCTTTCGGCAAGCCTCCCGTAACCGAAGCGGAATTCAACGCCCTCGTTGATAAGTGGGATGATGGTGTGTTGCGGAACAAGACGATCAATTCTTGGGTCTCTTCGTCTCGCGTGAAATATAAAAGTTTCCAGTAAAGAGTGTGAGGATCAGCCCAAGGGGGGTAGATCCTCCAGATGGGGATCCACAGAGCACTGCCGGGGTTTGCGAGTCAGGCCAGGCGCGAGGATGAGACCAGCATGGAAGTCGTTTTTAAGAGCATCTACAAGCGCTACGGGCAAGCCACGGCCGTACATGATCTGAATCTGACCATCGAAAAAGGTGCTTTGCACTTTTTGCTCGGCCCTTCGGGTTGCGGAAAGACGACTAGTCTTAGGATGCTGGCAGGACTTGAACAGCCGACGTCTGGTCAGCTCTTTTTCGATGGCCAAGATGTGACACGCAAGCCGGCGGTCGACCGCGGGATTGGTATGGTCTTCCAAAACTATGCCCTTTGGCCTCACATGACCGTTTATAAGAACGTCGAGTATGGCTTGAAATTACGCAAATTGAGTAAGGTCGAAATCCAGCGTCGAATCGATGAAGTGCTCGACATCACGCGCTTGACCCAATACGTGGAGCGACTGCCCGGCCAACTTTCGGGTGGCCAGCAGCAGCGAGTGGCGTTGGCTCGTGCCTTGGCGATTCGTCCTAACGTTCTCCTGCTTGACGAACCCTTGTCGAATCTGGATGCGAAATTACGCATGGAAATGCGCGATAACATTCTGCGGATTCACCGGCAGACTGGTATTACCACTCTTTACGTGACTCATGATCAGCGCGAAGCCCTATCGATGGGCACTAAAATTTCTGTCATGCATGCCGGACATTTGATTCAGACGGATAGTCCGCGCACTCTGTATAACCTGCCCAAAACGCCTTTTATTGCCGGTTTTATTGGCGAAACCAACCTGATTCAGGGCAAGATTGTCGCCCGCGCTGCTGGAGTGACGACGGTAGAAACTGCTCTGGGACGTTTCGATGCCTCCCACCAGGCCGACGAATTTCCTGTGGGGGCAGCGGGAGCAAGCGTCTGCATGATCGGTGCGGTGAGCAGGCCACAGATGAACATCCAAATCGAACAAAATAATGCAATGGCAGCCGAAGCCATGCTGGCA
>JBGSRE010000106.1:0-1922 GCA_041737755.1 Oligoflexus sp. | reverse complement strand
CCGGATATTTTGATCGATTGGCGGTCTTTGAATTATGGCAAAAATCGGCAAGTCTAAAGGCCTGTTGGGCTGAAAATCCCTCCATTCCTCGGCTCTATCAAGAACTCAAGGGGGAAGGTTTTCAGCCTTTAATAGAGGCCGGATTGCGGTTTGCAGCCCAGGGTCTCACTACGGTGGAAGAGGTGCTCAGACAATGCCCCAAGCCTCCCTACTGATACTTGCAAGACTTTCCCGATTTAGAGTCGGGCCCTATTTTTTCAAGCGTGTTTGAAACACCTCTGCAAGCGCCCTCAGCGCATCCGTGTCCGTAAAGATCCCCACTAGGGTGCCATTTTCCTGAACCACCAGTGCCGATCCAATCCTCTGTTCAGCCATGTGGGATGCGACGTAATCCAGAGATGTTTCAGGCGAAACACAGTAAGGATTTTGGGTCATGGCATCGGTGACGAGGGCTTTATCAAGTTGGACGTTAGCATACGAAGCCAAAAGATTAATATCCTGCAGGGACAAAAGACCGACGATTTTTGGACCTGTCCGCACGGGCAAATGGCGAATTTTATATTCCTTCATCAGATCGGAAGCTTTGCTCAGAGTTTCTGTACTATCAATCGTATAGGGCATCGGGGTCATGTACTTGGATATGATAGGAATCGCCTTGCTCATTACAGTCTCCTCATGAGTTCTAAAAAATGCTTCACTTCCTACAAAGCAAGTCCCGTTCCAAGATGCCCAGGGGGCCAAAGGCCTCACAAGGGCAAGTTTCCGTATGGCGAAGAAAAGGCTCAGCTTGAGATCACACGCATACTGTGGGAAATAGAACATTCAATCGCATCGACCGAGAAGCAGGGGGGCGGACAAAGGTTTCCCCAGGAGAATGCCAAGTTTCCGCTGGACAGCGGCTGCTCGAAGAAGCGAAAGCCTTTCGTAGCAGTCTTGGCGACTATTTTTGCAGGCTCTTGAGCAAAAGAGCAAAACTGGGATGCTTCTTGCAAGTTCCAGCTCGGGTCAGAATCCTATCTTGACCATCCAAGATAGAGGCAAGGGGGATGCTGTGAAGGACCAACAAAAATTACGCGTTTTTTTATTGCAGAGGGAGTCCTATCCCGAGCCCACTTGTTCGCTTGAACTCAAGGAAACTCATATCTCGCTCGTGTATTTGACCGATGCGCATGCTTATAAATTCAAGAAAACTCTCAAGCAAGATTTTTTGGACTATTCTACCCTTCAAAAACGTCAGGAAGCCTGTCTTGCCGAATTGGAATTAGGTCGTCGCTTCGCCGGCAAGGTCTACGAGCAAGTCGTGGCAGTTCGCGAACAAGCTGATGGGACCTTGAGCTTTGGCAAGCAAGGAAAAATTGTTGAATACGCCGTGAAAATGCTTCGCCTTCCTGAGCAGCTCATGCTGAGCCAAAGACTGATGGAAGGCGGCCCTTCGCCAGCAGAGCTGGATCGCCTCATCCTTCATGTGCAGCAATGCTACCAAACAGCCGCAAAAGTCCATCTCCTCCCTTCTGAATACAGCCAGAGAGTAAGACAGCATGTGGCAGACAACCGTCAGACCATTCTGCAACTCGCCGAAAAGCTGAGCATCGACCCTGATCCATGGCGATCTATCTGCTGTCGGCAAAGCCTCTTTGTGGAATTGCATCGCATGATGTTTGAAGAACGGGTTCGCATGCAGTGGATTATTGACGGTCATGGAGATTTACGGCCCGAACATGTTTTTCTCGGCGAAGCTGTCGCATTTATCGATGGTGTGGAGTTTAGCCAGGACTTCCGATGCCTGGATGTGAGCGATGAACTTTGCTTCCTGGCCATGGAAGCAGCTGCGTTGGCTACACTCAAATTACTAGCCTTTTGGGAGAGGTGTTGCTTGCGGTTCCTTTACGTTTTACGCATAGTTCTCAGCCTGCTGGTTTTTC
>JBGSRE010000105.1:0-3829 GCA_041737755.1 Oligoflexus sp. | reverse complement strand
GACCCGGAGCAGAATCATACCTTCAGTGACCATTACCTGGATCTGGACTACGATCTCTCGAATGTCCTGTTCCTGGCAACGGCCAACTCCCTGCACACCATTCCAAGACCGCTCTTGGATCGTATGGAAGTGATCTCGCTTGCCGGTTATACCGAAGAAGAGAAGGCTTCGATCGCACATCAGTACCTGATACCCAAGCAGTTGAAAGAGAACGGTCTGGATCAACAGGATGTCAGTTTCCTGCCGAAGTCGGTTCATGAATTGATTCGCTTCTACACCCGTGAATCGGGTGTGCGAAACCTCGAGCGCGAACTCGCCTCGATCTGTCGCAAAGTCGCCCGCAAGCACATGAAAAAAATCGAAGGCGATGCTCATGACGAACTCAAAGCGAAAACCGATGGCAAAGAAAAAGAAAAAGAACTCAAGCCTCTGAAGGACAAACTGAAAATCGCCGCGAATAGCATCAGCGAGAAGATCAGTGAAAAGTCGGTAAACAAGTACCTCGGGCCAAGGCGCTATCGTATCGGTTATCAGAATGAGCACAACGAAGTCGGCACCTGCACAGGCATGGCATGGACTGAAGTCGGCGGTGATCTTTTGGTTTCGGAAGTTGCTGTCATACCAGGTAGCGGTAAACTGACCATTACAGGAAAACTCGGCGAAGTCATGCAGGAGTCGGCTCAGGCCGCCCTCAGCTATGTGCGCTCGCGAGCTAAATTCCTCAATATTGCGGAAGATTTCTATACCAAGGTCGATCTGCATATTCATGTTCCTGAAGGAGCCATCCCTAAGGATGGACCGAGCGCGGGAATATGTATGGCGACAGCTCTCACCAGTGCTTTGACGAATAGGCCGGTGAGTCGAGATGTGGCTATGACCGGAGAAATCACCTTGCGTGGCCGCGTCCTACCCATCGGTGGTTTGAAAGAAAAGATCCTGGCTGCCCATCGCGGCGGTATCCGCAAGATTATTCTGCCCAAAGAAAATGAAAAAGACTTGATCGATTTGCCCAAAAACATTCTGAAAGATCTGACTATTGTCCCTGTGGAACACATGGACCATGTTCTGATGCACGCCTTGGTCTGGAAACATCCCGACACAAGCAGCGATGTTCAGGATGAACTTTTCGAACGACTGAAAAAAGTGACAGAAGCCGAGACGGATGAGCTGTCCTTTGCGCATTGACTCCTGTTTCCTGCACGTTACTTAGTTGAAGGGCGAGGCAACTCGCCCTTCTTTTTTTTCATTACTGCCATCGCCCATTAAGTTTGGCTTTTTGGCAAAGAGCAATAGCCTTGAAGTTCCAGCTGCGATAAAAAAGGGGGGTCCATATAAAGGGAAATCCTATGGCTGACTCCAGGCGGATTGTCGTCCTCTTTGCTCATCCGAATCCAGTGAATTCTCGCGCCCAGATCGCCCTCCGCGAGGCCATTAAAGACCTCGAAGGAGTGGAAATCCGCGACCTCTATCATTTGTATCCCGATTTCTTTATCAAAGTGAAGAGCGAGCAAGAGGCTTTGCTTCGGGCTGATCTCATTATCTTTCAACATCCTATCTACTGGTACAGCTGTCCCGCTATTCTTAAAGAGTGGCAGGATTTGGTCCTGGAAAAAGGCTGGGCTTATGGCCCGGGCGGCGTCGCGCTGCGAGGCAAAGATTTTATGCAGGTGGTGTCCGCCGGTGGTTTGGAAACGGCTTATCAGAGACAGGGTAGCAATCGCTTTTTGCTTCCAGAATTGCTGCGTCCTTTCGAAGCCACGGCCTACCTCTGTGGCCTGAATTATTACCAGCCCTTTACGATGCAAGGTATCGGTACTTTAACATCGAGCCAAATTGCCGAACAGGCCCAGGCCTACAGGCAACTCCTCATGCAATATCTTGAGCAGGGAAATGCGTGCCTGACGGCTTTGAATACGGCCAAGGAAGGATACTCGCATGTCTGATAGCACACTGCTTTTCATGGTAATACTGTTTGGGGTGGCCCTGCTCGCCGTGCCGGTGACAGCTCGATTGGGACTTGGTTCGGTGATTGGTTACTTGCTTGGCGGTATTTTGGTGGGTCCGGAATTGCTAGGGCTCGTCACGAAGCCAGAAGAAATATTGCATCTGGCGGAATTTGGGGTTGTGCTTTTGCTCTTCCTTATCGGCCTGGAATTAAATCCCAAACGTCTCTGGAAACTACGCCGATCGATCTTTGGAATGGGACTGTCGCAGGTCCTGCTCACTGCCCTGCTAGCTATGTTTGGGCTTAAAGTTTTGGGCTGGAATCTTGCGGAATCGATGATCGCCGGTATGGGTATTGCCATGTCTTCCACCGCCATTGCTATGCAAATCATTGGAGAACGAGGTCTGCAGAACAATAGTGTGGGACAAAATGGTTTTAGTATCCTCCTCTTTCAGGATATTGCGGTGGTGCCTATCCTGCTCGTGGCCTCTCTCTTCAAACCCGAGACAGGCACGGGAAGTTCTCTGAATCTTGTTAATATCATCGCTGCGCTGGCATCGATCATTGGCATCATGGCCTCTGGCCGCTATCTCACCCGGCCCATTTTTCGGTGGATCGCCGGCGCTCGCATTCGTGAACTGTCGATCGCCTTCTCCCTTTTGATCGTGGTGGGGATTTCCTATGTCATGGTCAAAGTTGGTTTATCTATGGCTCTAGGCGCATTCATCGCAGGCGTCATCCTCGCCGAATCTGAATATCGCCATGAATTGGAATCCAATCTGGAACCTTTCAAAGGTCTTTTGCTGGGTTTGTTTTTCCTGGCCGTGGGGATGAGCATCAAACTCCAGATGATAGCCGAGAAACCACTGCAAATTGTTGGATTTGTCATCGCCTTGGTCCTGATCAAAACCTTGGTGATCATCCTCGTCTCCTGGTTCTTTGGAGTTCGGCAACGGGACAAAGTTCTCTTGGGCCTGCTCCTTTCCCAAGGGGGTGAATTCGCTTTTGTGCTTTTCAGCCAGGCGATCCAGGATGGTGTGCTACGGCCAGAAAAAGCTGACCTTCTCAACGGCGTCGTCAGTTTGTCGATGCTCACCACGCCCCTGCTTTTACTGCTCTATGATCGCTGGGCATCTTCACGAAGCATCGTCGATCAAAAGCCCGCTCATGACACCATCCCCGATGAGAAACATCCTGTGATCATCGCCGGATTTGGCCGTATGGGCCAAATTGTAGCAAGACTTCTGCATCTTAATAAAATTTCAACGACTGTGATTGATCACAGCCCTGAGCATATCGATAATGTCAGGCGCTTCGGCAGCAAAGCCTACTATGGCGATGCCATGCATCTGCCACTGCTGGAAACAGCCGGTCTGGCTCATGCTAAGCTCCTGGTCATTACCATGGACGATCGAGACAATGTGACAAAGCTAGCCGCACTGGTCCGCGCGCATTATCCCGAGATTCCCATCCTGGTCCGCGCCTACGATCGAACTCACGCCTATGAGCTCATGGAAAAAGGTATTCAGCATTGGGAGCGGGAAACCTTTGGATCGGCTCTGAGTATGGGCTGCAAAGCTTTAGAAATCATGGGCGTGCATGCCTACCAGGCGCAACGATCAGCCTTGCATTTCAAAGACTACGATATGAATACATTTCATAATCTTGCCGTCTACCGAGGCGATGAAAAGCAGTTCATTTCTAAAACACGGGAAGCACGTGAGCAGCTGGAAAAAGTCTTTGCGCAAGACGCCAAAGCCTTGAAAATAGCCGACGAGTCGGAAGGCTGGGATTGAAGTGGGTTAAAAAGAAACCCTGTCTGGTAATGGATGGCGCCTATATCTGCCGCGAAAATAAGCGAGCATTCTTTCACAAAATATCCGA
>JBGSRE010000077.1:0-5516 GCA_041737755.1 Oligoflexus sp. | reverse complement strand
TGCTGTAAAACTTCGGTAATGCCGGAGAAGTTAAACGATCTCGGGTCTTAGCCTTGGAGTCTGGGTGGAGTGGTGGTCGTTAACTAGTCGCTGGGGCGAAATTTAAAATTTCGCGCCAGCGACTAGTTAACGACCACCACTCCACCCAGACTCCAAGGCTAAGACCCGAGATCGTTTAACTTCTCCGGCATTACCGAAGTTTTACAGCATTTGCTTCGGGTTTGGGTTTAGAGTGGTCCTGGATTAAAGGAGGATATTGCTGCCATGACCTCATCCAAATCGATCCGAACGATCACGCCAACGGAAGAACTTCTCAATACGCTCAGCCACGGCTTAGGATTGCTTCTAAGTCTGCTGGGACTTGTCCTGCTTTTTACCTGGCCTGACACTCCCTTGTCTTCTGGTCAGGCCATCATACTCGGGGTTTTTGGCGTTTCCATGGTCGCCCTTTATCTAGCATCAACGCTCTATCACGCCGAAAAGCAAGAGCATCGCAAACGCTTTCTCAAATACTGTGATCACTCCGCCATCTATCTCTTGATCGCTGGAACATACACTCCCTTTTGTTTGATGGGTAATGGCGCGAGCGATGGCCGCTGGTTGGTCATCGCGGTCTGGGCCTTGGCCTTTGCAGGTATTACAGCTAAGTTTTTTTTGGTGGGTCGTTTTCGGTTTGTTTCGACTCTGATGTATCTCTTTATGGGCTGGCTGGCACTCTTTCAAATTGATTTGCTGAAAGCCTTGCCGGAAGGTCAACTCTATTGGCTCATCGCAGGTGGAGTAAGTTACAGTCTGGGCACTATCTTCTATCTGTGGCGAAATCTAGCCTTCAGTCATGCTATCTGGCATCTATTCGTCCTGGGCGGATCTACCTGTCATTACTTGGGCGTGTTGCTCTATCTCTCAGACTAATCTTTGTGATTGAATTTGAGGTCGGCCGTGAACGCAATCAAAGTGCGGATCGAAGCCGACTGATTGACCAAAGCCAGCGGGCTGATCCGATCTTGCAGCAGATTCGTATTGCTGATCGACTCAATCACCCCCACCAAATCGAGACTTTCCGCCATATTCAATCGATATATTTGATCGACATACACACCGACTATTTTGGTAATCTTGTCGGGTGAGAGGGGCCCCACCTCGACAAATAACTGTTCCAAATAGTCTCGATCGGCTTGGGACAGCATCAGTTTCAAAGCATCCTTTTCGATTCCCAGCATACGTTTGAAGTTATCGACACGACTCTGTTCCAATGATCTTCGGCACTTCATCAGGAAGGGGAAGAGTTCGCTGCTTGGGCTAAGGTGCAGATAAGGATAATAGTCCACCCCCACGGCCCGAATCAAAAATGCCAGACGATGAAAGAGATGCGTCGGAGGCGCATTCAGATAGTATTCGCGATCGATATATATTTCGTGCTTTTCAAAGTCGAATTGAAAGCGGTCTTCGAGTTTGCTTATGTGAAACAACTGATAATTATTATCCATTAAAAACTTCACATAGTAGCGCAAACCGCAACGCTGGATGACTTCGTCCTTCCATTCCAACTGCCGGCGAACCTTAAACAATTCATCGGACCGGACTTTTAGACGTTCGGCGATGCCTTTGATATTCATTTGATTGGAAAACTGCTGAACGACGATAGGATGTAAAGTCTTGAGCAACCGTGACAGGGGACTTTTGATACCCGGATGAAACATTTCTCGGCCCATCCGATCGGTCCATTTAAAATCATAAAAAAATTCGCTAGGCTGGCGCCATACCTTGTGGGGCCACTGATCCAGAAGCGAAAGATTTTCTTCGAACACAGCCGCGACCTGCACAGCCATGAGCTGTTCCGTTTTATCAGAGAGCGGATTGGCCAACAGCCAGGAGCAAAGGCCTTCCCGAGCTTTGCCCTGAGTCGCTACGATTCGCCACTGTTCACCGTCAAAGCGGGATTGTATTTTCTTTTCATCCAGATCCGGTGCAGGAGGAGCTAACACAGGCGCCGTGGGATCGACTACGAGTTTAACTTGAGTCGCTTCATTCACACCTTCCCGTGGCCGAATCAAGGTATTGGTATGCTCAGACCTAGGTAAACCTGGTCGAGGCGCGACAACTGTAGCAAGTCGCGGCTCATCTTCGTCTGCTTCGTCAAACCCATGATCTGGAATCACTGGTACCTTAAAGAAGTCCTGCTCCTGAGCCTCGGGCAGATCAGGACTTGGCGCGGCGAAAGGAAAGGTTGGAACTCCCGGCAAGCTATTGCTGACTTTGGTATCCATGGAGCCTACGTGGACATTGGCATTGTAAACAAACTTTGAGAAGTCTAACTTGGAATCGGCTATATCCCCATCATGGGACGCGAGCTGCACTGCGGATCGGGGTTTGGTTTCTGCCGCGCCGCTGTTGAATTCTGGCAATTCCATAGGGGCAGGTGGCGGCGCGATGAAAGGCGAGGGATCTTCAGCTTCCAAAGATAACGGAGCAGCTTTAAAACCCATCCCATAATCGCTCTCGCTATCCAGAGACTGATCGGCTCCGAACTGTATATCGGTTGGCAGATTGACATTGAAGTTCACATCGGTAACTTCAGCCTTCAAGCCCAAACGCTCGGCAATGCTGGCCAAATCTTGTTCGAGAGTGTCCAGATCAACATTAAGCCTTAGCAAGGGCTCGCTGTCTCGACGCAAACGAGGCAGGATTCGATGCAGCAACTCATAAAGATCAGTATCCGCATTAAATTCTCGATAGAGAACAATAAGTGGCCCCCACGTGCGGACCTCATCGAGGTTTGCCGCATAGACCTGCTCAAAGAGTGACAGCGCCTTGCGATGGTCTTTGGCTTGGGAATAAAGATGTTCCGCATAGAACAGACGCATCTCTCGCTGCACTTCGACAGGCAGGCGAGCCTGCTTATTTTGATCAATGAGTTCCGCTATTGTCTCATACAGGAAGTTGACCATTCCAACTTCTCTTAACAAGTCCTTAGAGTAGTCCAGGAGCCGAAGTGTTTGCCCACCGTTTTCCAGCAACTCCAAACTGTGTAACCAGTATCGCTCCATCGCCACGGTATCGCGACGATTGGCAAAGTACTCAAAAGCAGCAAGAGCAGTCGATTGACTTACCAATCCCGACGGCAAAAGAAAATCAAGGTAATAGCGAAGTTCCTTTTCCTTATTATCATCCATCAAAGATTTCAGAATGGGCGTGACAATTGCCTTGGCCAACTGTGTTTCCTGCCATACTTCCAGCAACTGTCGCAGCAAAATAGTTGCAGCCTTTTGATGTTCCCAGAAACTTCGATCACGCAGCATCTGAGTCGTGAATTCTTTGCTATGCAGCTCAATATCAAAGCCGACTCTTTCCAGCCAGATGGTCTTCAGTCGGTTCTGCTGTTCACCCGTTAAATGCTTGATGGCCTCATGCATGATCTCGAGGTTGAGCGATTCTGCTGTGGCAGCCCCCAAAAACTCGCAGCTCAAATGCAAGAGTTTGTCACGCATCACATCGGTTTTGGCTCGCGGTATTTGCTGGCCCAGGACCCGCAGAATATGCTGACTCTTATTGGATTGGCGAACAGCCTTTACATACTCGCCGATTTCTTCTTCATTTAATGTTGCGTGATCGGCCAGACGCTGCAAAATATCCAGTTTGGTGGCAAGCAAGCCGGGCAGATTCTTGACAATCCGAAAGGCCTGTCTTCCATAGTTCTCCATTTTGCTTGGTTCGCTCGATGCAGACGCCAATCGCATGAGGAGATCAATTTTGCTTTCGCCATCACTGAGCACGTCTAGCATAAGCTCCGTATCCAGGTCTGGCACCTCACCTAAACTCAACAAATATTCGAGATAGGACTTCACGAAGCTCTTCTGAGGATCCATCCAGAGAACGCCCAATGCCAGATGTGCATGTTCTCCCCGGTCCATACCAGCCGCTAGCATATTCTGCAGAATTTCTTCCATATGACGGAAACGATTGTCACTCGAAGTATTCTGTAAAGATTGCAGAGCCATCTGCAGAACCGGAAGCAAGACATCAGGCTGATCACAAACTTCTACGGCCTTAGCCATTAACTCATGGATTTCCAGCGAGCTGCTTTGAACTTCATAAAATGCTAGGCGTTCTTCGATTGGACCGATATCATCAGAATCAAGTGCGAACATATCAATCGCGAAGCGATCCTTCTCTTCATCCGTCACGCCATCATCAAAGTAGTAGAGCTCGCGTAAAATCAGTTTACGATCGGCTTCTTGCGCAGAGTTGAGACGATTTTTCAACAGCTCGTAGCGCTGTCGATTCAATCCAGTTCGAGCATAGAGCTCATCCAAAAAGTTGAACGCCGATTCACTCAAGTGGCCACGATCCAATGCCCTTTCGTAGTAAAACCGAGCCTTTTCGTTATCGCGAATATACTGCCTTGCGATATCGCCCATGAGCAGCAAATAATTGCCTTGCGCACTTTCATCCAAAAGATTCAATTGCGAATCCATAGCTTGCAGTATTTTGTCATAAGGAAGGGTTAGATTGGTCCGCTGCAGAATATGTTCGATTTGTGTCACATCCAGCAAAGAGCAGGTCAATATAAGACTATAGATTCGGCCTAACTGTTCGCTGTCGCCCAATTGATCGGCGAGAGCTAGCAGGGCTTTAACCATCTGCCCAGCCCTTTCGTATTCATGAGCTTTGCTGGCGCTGAGCAGGCCCTGCATCAAAAGATCGGCATAGTAGACAGGCTCATTCAAAGCCTGGGCCATGGGCAAAATCTGATCGAAGGCCTCGGCATCATCACCGACCAGCTCACGCGCCCGCTCTAAACGCTCTTGAGCCAGATCAAATCGATTGAGATTATTCAGCCAAATGGCCGCAATTTTCAGCTCGAGCTCCAGCTTGGAAAGCAGGGGTTCATCCGCGGCTAGCAATTCACAGGTTTCCACCAGGACGTGAACGGCCTCATGCGCTCTCTGCAAAGCGATCAGGAGATCAGCCGCTAGCGAGGCGTATTTGACTTGAATACGATTGGTCTGCCAACTCTTCAGAGCCCATTTCGCGGCTTCTGCTTTATCTTCCCGTTGCTTGATCTCAGCCAGTCGGAAGTAGATCGCTGCTCGTGTGCGGGTTGGTACTTCGCAAGCAAGCAAGCGATCCATATAAACTTCTTCAGTCGTCGAATCATCGATATCCCGCATCAGTCGGATGAGCTTCACCAGGATGCGGGGGACTTCCCCACGCGTTTGCAGAACTCTTTCATAGCAAGCGACAGCTCGCTGATCATCTTTTTCGTTCCAGGCATCACCCAGCATCTCGGGCAAGGTCAAACTGGTAATATCAAGCTGTCCGAAATCAACGATGGTTTGGCCCAGACTATTGCCGAGCTTCGATAGATTCTCCAGTAGCGCATCCCCAGCATTGTCTTGTAGGCTCTTGCGAATCCACAGGGATAGCGTTATGAGATTGTTCGGATCATATTTACTCATCAGGTCCAAATGACTTTTTTCAAATGGCATTCCACCCCAAAGACTGAGAAACGCCCA
>JBGSRE010000073.1:0-5572 GCA_041737755.1 Oligoflexus sp. | reverse complement strand
TATTGACGTCATTGAGTTCTTTCATCGTACTTCGAACCCGAAGCGCAGAATTGACCAGAGCTTTGATTTGAAAGATCACCTGCGATTTGGTACCGAAGGCATCAGCGCCGAATAAAAGACTCTTTTCGATCGACTCAGGGTCCTGACTCGCCGTGATCATCACCACGCCGATGTAATCTTTCAGTGGCCGAGTGCGAAGTACTTTGCAAATATCAAAGCCGGAGATACCGGGAAGATTGATGTCCAGCACGACAACGTCGGGCTTCATCTGTTCGATAATTCCAAGCGCTTCTTCACCCGTGAGCAAAGTCTCTACCTGAAAGTTTCGGCCCAGACATTTCTTATAGGTGAGAATGTCTGCTGGGTTGTCTTCGACGATCAAGATAACTGGTTTTTCTTTGTTGCCCATAGGAGTTTGGCTTCTCCATTAAACGGTGAAAGTTAGCCGATTTTGCGAATCGTTCCCTTGGCAGGCACTGCATCAAGGCCGTCGGCAATAAGGTACATGCCTTGAATGATCGCGGCGGTACTGCGCCAGATGCTGTCAAGATTATTGCTCGCGTCTGGATGAAAGCCCTCATGAGCGGCTCGGTTGCGGAAGTCCTGGAATACATGCAGCTCTTTGCAAAACAGCAGGAGTTGTTCGTTGCTCATGCTATTGATCTTAAAAATTTTGCCCAAACCATAGCGACAATCCTGGCGCGAGAAGCAGATGAAGAAAATAGCAAAGGCTTTCAATCCATCGAGCGTAAAGCGCTTTCCTGGCCGGAACTGGCAAATGGCGCGAAGCATTTTACGCAGCTTGAAGCGGCTAAAGAAAGGAATGGTATTGATGATGGGCAAATGCTCAATATAGCTTTCAAAATCGTCCATCGCCGAGGGAATGGGCCTCGCATAGCCAATGACATCAAGTTTTCTTTGCAGAACTCCCTGGCGGATCAATTCGCTGCAGTGCTGTTCAAATTTTTCTCGAAAGCTGAGTTCGAGCGCTTTGTATTGCATATCGATGGCAGGACTTAGATCAATCGTGCCGAGTTTATCGCCGGCCTGTTCCACCTGCAGGTGAAAGAATTGCGCGGTGCGAAGCGCCCGTTTAACTTCACTCGAAAGCTGCTCATAGCGATCGATTTTGTGGGCCAGCATCTTGTCGAGATCCAGGGTTGTCGGTTGCTGCGGCGTGGCATTGTTGCTGGCGGCGGGTTTGATCGGATCCTCGATCAAGAGCAGACTGGAAATAGCATCGCGCAGTTCAATCAATAGACTATCCCGCATGGTGCGATAGTTGAGATCATTCAAAGCTGAACGCAGCTCGGGTTGCAAATGGCTGACGTCAAGTTCGCGTAAGAGTTGGGTGATTTCTAGTTGAAGATTGGCGCTGACATTAGGCCTTGTGAGAAAGGCGACGAGTTCTTGGGATGCGCGAACGGTACCGATACCTTGCAAGGCATAAATCACGGAACGAAGGATGGGTTCCTCAGAGCTGCGAATAAAGTCTAGCAACTTTAAGGCAGCCGCATCGGAACCATGAAAACGCCCGAGGGTATCGATGAAGCAAATTTGAAAGAGATTTGGTTCCTGTCGGGCTTTGTGCGAGAGAGATTCGATGCGATCCGGCGAGGGATGTTTCCAAGCTGAAATCAGATGAGACCAGAAATCGTCACCTTTGGGTTCTGCCACTTTTTTGTCATGATAAGCGATAGCAAAAAAGGAGTGGCGATTGGCATCCTGCGGGGGGAATTCTTTTTCCCAAAGACCCAAACCCAAGACTTCACCCGGCTTATCTTTGTTGAATGCCGCCAGCATCTGCTGGCGTTCTTCAAACACTTTGGCGAAGACACTGGTGCCGCCCACTTCTGCATTGAGCAGAGCCGAGTATCGGGGCAAGAGGGAAGTCATAATTTCCCCGGCATTGGCCACCAACTGCAGAAGTTTTTTCAGATGCTCCAGCACCTTCAGCTGTGATGCGTAATCCAAAAAGCTGCCAACCACATTCAGAGCTAGGACCAAGACCTGCGGATTGGAGTTTCTCATCAGCATATCGAGAATTGTTGCCGGCTCGACTCCTGCAAAAAATTCCCAACTTTGTTCAGAGATACTTGGGAATTCCTTGGCGAACAGATGTTCGAAGAGCCAGCTCAGAATAGGCGCTTCAATATGATGACGATCCCAGATACTGGGCCAGTTATTAATGATGATGGTTTCATCGCCCGACTTGGGTTTTTTGCTGATCATTTCATTCAAGATCTTCAACTCTTTTTCCCAGCGTTTGCTCTCTTGATTGGCATTCATAAATTGAGACCAAATGCCGCTGAAACCCTGATTGACCTTTTGCGCCTTAGCCCAAAGAGGATCGAAGCGAAAAACATAGGCGAGGAAATAGGGCGAGGTTTTTTCCGCTACTGAAGAGGCGTGATAGCTGCCCTCAATCCCCCGCTTGGCTAAATTTAAGACTCGTTCGGACGGAACGCCGAATTGCAAAGCGCGGAAGCAAAGCAAGGAAATGAAGGCGGCGGACATATCCTCCAGGCCATCCATGTCCACTAGCTTTTGTATGAGTGGAAATCCTCCGCCGAACCATGCGAGATCCAAGAGTGTATAGCGCATGCGCTGTGGGGTGTGTTGAGACAAGCTCAAAGGTAGAGTTCGATGCCACATGATGCAATCCGTGCGCAGGGCCCACTCCCAAAGCGCAGCGGAGGCCACATTCTGATCCCAACGCATCAGTTGACTCGTCAAATAGTCCTCAAAAGCCAGCCGATGCTTGGCGCTAGTCGTTCGCAGGATGGCGATGTGTTCATCTGAATTTAGTTTAAGTTTCAGCAGATCAGCACTCAGAGAGATCGGCAGCCACAAGTTCTTCTCGCGCATCGATTGCAAAATCCGCAGGCGTTCATCGGTGTGAATGCTATGCAGGTAGTTTTCGACTATTTGAGATTCTTCCATTGGAGAACTCCCTGTCCTTCTGGTAACCGGAGGATACTGTACAGTTGGGATAAAAGTATTCTATCATGAAAATCTAGGGCAACTAAGGGTGGTGCATGAAATCCCAGCAAAAGTTTCCTTGGCTGTGGATGATCTTCGTAGAACTGGCATTCATGCTGGCTACGCCGGCTATAGCTGCGCGAAAAAATCCAACTAAGATGCTGCCATTCAAACAACTTACGCATTTTCAAATATCTTTGGAAAATGGTCTTTACGCGGTCTATCGAGATGGAAGTGAAGTTATAACCAGCCCAAGACAAGCCAAGTATTATTTTCTATCCAGTTATGATCAAGCAGCCAAAGAACAGGACCTGGGCTTTGGTACTTTGCACACGCCAACCGATAAAAGTGAGCGCATGCCTTTCCCTGACAAAGATCCAGAAAGAAGGATTCGAGGTATTTTGCCTCTTGATTCCATCCTCTTTATGCTTGATGCAGAGCGTCGGCAGTTTTTGCTTTGGCATAAGGACCAAAAAATCTGGCTGAGGCCGGCGGATCTTATCCTTGATCTGATCAGGCCACCGAGTGACCCTCGCGGTGAACCGACTCGAAGTGAAGTGGCAGATCTCAGGCGGAGTTTCGTAAAGTCTTTTGCAAAAGTTCTACAGGATCCCGAAATTATCGGCGGCATTGCGCCAATTCCGCCATTTTGGAAAGATCGTGACGGAAGTCAGTTTTTACTCTTGCTCCGTGTGCCGGGAACTCCACTTTTGACGGTACGCTGTCAAGGCAAGAACCGGGGTAACTGCCAGGCGGTGCGGGCCTGTTTTGTACACGGATTGCCCAGCAACCTCGTTGAAGAGCTTTCCGGTTTGGCAGTCGATCCCTTGCGCAAAGAGATTCTCATTGGCAGTCCGGGCGAGCAGCGGATTCTTCGCTTCAAAGCCCCCAGCTGCTATCACATTGCTCATGGGAAAGATGAAAATGACCTTGGTTTGCCTGAGGAACTCAAAGATCTCAGCAGTCTATTCATTGATAGCGACCGAAATCTTTGGCTGACTGTCCTCCGGCCAGATATCTATAAGAGCGGCTCTCTGTTCCGCTTCGATGCAAAAATCTGGGCCGATGACTCGAAAGCGGGTCGATGATTTGAGCTGAAATGGGTCGCTGACAGGTGGTTCATGGAGAACTGCACTGCTGGGTCTCCTAGGCTTGGAATTGCTCAAGCGATGGGATACCTTGCCAGTGACTTTCATCTTGCGCTGGCAAGGGGAATCTGCTCTACTGGTCGAATAACTCATAGAAAATTATATATTCCGCTGCGAGGCGAGCAAGGACCCAAGGGGTCGGGCTTGTGTGGTGTGGGGGCGATGGCTGGGGGCAGGCACGGGCAGAGGCACGGGCACTCGCCGCTTTGCGGCTAGGCACGCAAGTGGCCGATGCTTAAAGCATTCTAAAAGTTGGCTCCAACATTGATACCCAAAACAGCGCCTCGAAGCTGGCGATAGTTGCTATTTCCTCTGGGATAAAGGCAATTCTCAGCGTTATTCAAACAGCGGCGCCAGGGCCAACCAACCGATATATTTGCGGATCCGAGCGGAGTCAAAATATTTCCCGATAATCCGTAAGACACATAATTCCTAGTCCAAACATACTGAGGGTTGCGGATCAATTGATCCAATTGATAGGGCTGGTTATCATAGAACTCAGGAATATTTTCATCGCCTTCTGGCGGCTTTGCAAAATCTTCGCGAATCAGGCGCTCTTCGCTCCTTGAAAAAAAGCTATTATTGGCGTCGAGGAAGCTCGTCATGGCAAAGGTATCCTGAATAATTTGGTAGCGAAGTTCTAAGCGCTGTGACGCCCGCTGCGATCCACCATCATAAATTTCCAAAGGTTTGCCGGTTTTATCGGTGGTAACAAAAACCGGGCCGAGACTGTTATCTCGAAAGCCTCTATTGCTATCCGGTCCACCGCTGGGAAGTCGTTCCGAAGTTGGGAGTACATTGGGTGCATCCCGGCGTTGAATATTATTGTAGCTCGTATAGCCGAATCCTATGGCTAGGACTAAATTGGTCCAGATCTCTCGATAATGGTTATAATTGAGCGACCACTTGTTGTATTTCAAATCGCCGCCAAAGACGAAATCCGCCACACTCAATTCGCTTGCTAATCGAAAGCCTTTGGTTGGCCAACCGATGTTGTTTCTGCCATCGGTGACGTGGCGCAGACCTACTTCACGAACCTGCAGAGTTCCCGATTCCATGAGAGTGGCTCGCTTGACGCCTTCTTCCGCTTCTTCTCGAGTCTCTTTATAGAGGGTGAATAGCGACAGATCCGTGCGCGGTTTAAAGCCACGGATTCGATGACTGGCAATAGCTTCCGCAGATCGGCTAATCTCCCAGGATTGTTCACGAGCCACTGCTTTATGGTTCATGGCGAACGTACCATCGACCGGATAATCAAAGAGATAGGGTTCGAGGTAACCAATACCGGCATAACGTCCGAGTAGGGTTTTTTCAGCCAAAGGTTTTTGGCGTTTCTCTTCACTCAGTGAAACTTTGCTAAAGACTTTCCGGCCCCGACCACCAATGTTGTTATAGGAGCCTTCAATCGAGAAGCGCATGCCATCGACAAGGCTCCAGCCAGG
>JBGSRE010000043.1:0-5898 GCA_041737755.1 Oligoflexus sp. | reverse complement strand
TGTTCATCTTTCCGCCTTGCTCCAGGGCCAGAGATCTCACGGCATCCATCCCGACCCCTCGACCAGAGAGTGTGCTCAATTCTTCTTTGGTGGAAAAATTTGGAACGAAAATATAATCGGCGATAGTAGAGTCGCTGACATCGACAGCAAGGCCTTTTTTCAGTGCAGCGGCCCTTAGGCTTTGCACATTGAGACCTTGACCATCGTCAGCGAAAGTCAGTTTATAGAACTCTTGGCCGCTTTCCCATTTGATAGTGATCTGGCCATGCTCGGGTTTGGACCTTTCACGTCGAACCGCAGGAGTCTCTATCCCATGATCCAATGCGTTATGAAGGAGGTGCATGAGGATGCTGCGAAGAATGTGTTCTCCGTGCTTACTCACTAAAAGAGGCTGTCCAAGGACTTCAATGCTCACGGGTAGTTTTTTGAGTTCGCTGGCAACCGCATTCAAATCAGGACGGAAGTCGTCGATCAGTTGTGCAAAGGATCGGTACAGATACTTTGTGCAAAAGGCTGCTAGGGCGTTTTTCAACAAGTCGCTGTCTGTGCTGGATAGTTTTTGCAGCGAGGTTTTTAGAGTGATTTGCTCGAGGTCTTGGATATCCTGGGTCGCCACTCCGATGAGTCCCGCATCCAACTGTGGTCCCAGCTTGCGACTCATAAGCATCTGATAATTTTGGGCTAAAGTCTGCAAATCGGCTAGGCGGGATTGCAGTCTTGTCTTAGCCAATGGTGCATGCTGATTGGCTTGCACCTCGCTCAGAAGACTTTCAGTATCATGCAAAAAGTTAGAAAATATAGTGAGTTTAAAAGAACGGGCGACGCCTTTGAGAGTGTGGAGCTGTCGATAGATGATCGGCAAAGTCTCGGCGAATTTCAGCGAACCGTCGTCGAAGAGCCCCAGAAGATGAGCGAGTTCGCCTTGCGTTTGATGCCAAAAGATCCGTAACTTATCGGATTCACCATTCAAGAGTTCAATGAGCATTTGGAGTTCTTGATCTTTATGCTGAGAGAGTCGTTCGAGAAGGCGGACTTGAGTGATGTCTCGTATCGTTAGCAAAAAGGCTTCAATACGGTTGTGTTGGTCCAGCATAGGATGCCAGTTGGTTGCGAGTATGCGCCAAGTGCCATTTTTCTCGTTGACGATTTCAGTAGGAAAATGACTCTGATTGATTTCGAAATTCATCATATCCTCCCCCAGACAGGATCTGAGGCAGCTTTCGGCTATGGCGATTGATTCCGAATTTTGCTGACTGCCTTGAAAGAGAAGATCGAGAATCGGCGCGCCTTGAATGTGTGAAGTCTCGAATATATGTTCCAAATGATGGGCATAATGACCTTGAATGGTGAGGTCCGGATGCACCAAGCAGATCCCTTCAGGCACATGATCCATAATCGAACGGATCTGAGCGGTTTGCTCTTCCACCTCAATTTGTAGCTCTTCTTGTAGATGCTCAGCCGTGCGAAAAGCGCGACTGAAACGTTGAGCGATGACTTGGCTCTGCATGAACATGAAGCATAGAACTCCAAACTGAGTGATGTAGGGTGGATCCGCTCGACCCAGGCTGATGAGGATATCATAAACAATCGTAGCGCCCAGGACGGCAACACCTGCAAAAGAGTAGCTGACGCCGATAGCCGATGTAAAAAATGATTTCACGAAAATGCGAGTGCAGTAGACAGCGATGGGGAGAAAGGGGATCTGATAGAGAACCAAGAATCTCATATAGATGGTTGGCGGTAGTATTATTGTCAAAGCCGTTAAAACCAGAGCATAGGCGCTTATTATTTTGACAAAACGCAGTGACGAGTATTCGGTAAACGAAAAATGGAAAAACCACAGCAAAAATATGACCGGCAATACCACTGTAATATAGGCTATTCCGGTCTGAAGTGCGAAGACGAAGTAGCCTTCCTCAGCGACCATTGTATAGAACCAATCGCCTGTGCTGAGGATTCTTAGGATTCCAAAGACTGCCGATCCGAAGAGAGCCAGACTCGCCAAATCTTCGCGCCTACGGAAGTACATCATCAAGCTGTAAAGTCCGACAAAAAAAGTGGATCCCAAACAGAATAGCTCCAGACTGGCTCGATTGATGCGCATGCGATCAATAGTCTGGCTTGGTCCGACGACCGGTACTCCCCAAATTCCACCCTTGTAAGCAGCGAAGTTACTGACATGAATGAGCAAGACCCAAACCTGATCGGGCGATTCTGGATAAAAACGCAGAGTTCGCGTGATTCGACTTGGCAGCATGTCCTGATTTTTTGCTACCTGTCCGCTCCGCGCTTTGACCTGTTCCTGCGGATTTTCCTCAGGGTATAAAAAGGCCTGAAAAGCACTGCTGACACCCAGAATTTCGACGTCATAGCCTTCTGTGATCGGAGCAAGGCCGGTGAATTTTATGAAGTAGCTGGCATAGCCTAAGGACGGCAAGCTCATGGCTTTGCCATCTTCAAGCACTTCCATGCCGATCCATACTTTAGGAAGTTTGATGACGCTGCTCACTTCAATTGGAACCTGGCCGGGAACGATAAAGCGCTTCCAAACCATATTCCAGTTCGAAGGGAGCCGAACAAGAGGATCTATACGAATGTCATCGTGAAGCTGAACGACCGGAGCGAGAGGCATGGCCTGAGCGCTGCGTTGGGCGATCCCTAGGCAAAGTGAGATGAGTACTGCGGAAAGTGTTCTGAACTTTGACAAACCATCACCCTTCTAGTAAGGCACTGGTAACATTATACCTTTTATGGTGTATGGAGCCAAGTCTGGGTCTGTTGCGTTTGTTTTTTCAAAAGTTGTAACCCAATGAAACATAGTTGAAGCTATTTCGGCATCGTTAAGTGATTTCAGCGGCTTCCACTTTTGAAAAAACAACCGCAACAGAACCGGAACGAGAGCTCATCGAAACCGAGATCAAGACTCTTCAACTCCAAGATCATGTCCAGCCTGTAGACGATCATAGAGCTTAACCCATTCGCTTCTCATGCTTTCATAGGCTGCTCCAATGTCTTTCCCAAGCGGAACAATATGAGTTCGACTTAATTAGTTTCTGGCGCTTAAGCGCCAGAAACTAATTAACGGTTATGCTGCAAAAAACTTACTCCTTACAAAAACTTACAACAGACTATCAACTGCACCCAGACAATTCCAGCAGTCTCGACAGCCTCATTGGGTCTGAACGGTGAAGTAACGCATTGATTTTGGCGTCGAATTAACTCTTACAAAATCGTAAGATTTCATCTCATTTTAATTAGCTTGATTGGCCTCAGTTTCGGCTGTCGTGACGCCAAGAATCTCGCGACCGTCAGCGAGGAAGCGAATCAAATTCAGAGTGAAAACAAAACATTCGGTGATGTATTTAGGAAAATTGAACTACCGGTCTCCATCCGGAGGGGAATGTCGCTCACCACGGAGGTAAACGCAACTCGTATCAGTGTATTAGGCTGTGCGAGTGGTCTGAGCGTTGATGATACGGCTGTTGTTGATTCCTTAGAGCTTTATCTTCATGATGTTTCATGCCAAGCCAAACTAGAATCCTTTGAGGTCAATGGCAGTCTTTTTTTACTGAATGGATCCTTCAATCCCGAAGTCCAAGGTCATTCGTTCTATCTAAACGATTCAGGTAACATTGCAGTGATAACGGTAGAGTCGCAGTTATCGAGCCCCATTCAGCTCGGCGATACCATTAGTTTCTCCATGGAGGTTCTTGACAAGGGCGCCGACCAGGTGCTCAACGGGATAGCCAATGTTGTTATCGTGGAAGCTGACCTAACATCAATTGCTGAAGAAAGTGGGGTCGCTACATTCAGGGTTCGGAAGCTTACTGAACTAAACTCTAGCGCTCTGTCCGTATTGATAGCTGTGTCTGGTAATACCACGGAAGGCAGCGATTATATGGCTCCGCCTACGTCAGTCACAATTCCTGCCGGAGAAAAAACAGCCCAATTTTCGATCACTCTGGTCGATGATGCGATCGCCGAGGCAGCAGAGATTATTCAAGTCAAAGCTCTTCCTTCAGCCAATTATTTCACTTATGGTAAAGCCCAAACCATGATTACTGACAGCGACACAGGATTTGTCAGTACGGGTCAAATTATGCGGTTCAACTCGAGTTCGGTATCCTTGACCGGCAATCTTGTCAATACCTGGACTGATCTATCCGGTAAAGGCAACCACGCAACTCAGACAAGTACAGCAAGACCGGCACTTATAGCTTCCGCTATGAACGGCCATGACGCTATCTTCTATGATGGCTCGAACGATATGTTAAAAATCGCTGATTCAACTGACATCAACACAGGCGGACCTTACCAAGAAAAGACCGTTATTTTAGCGATAAAGACCAGCGATGAGATCGCCCGTCGACAGCTCGTCTACGAACAAGGGGGATCTGTCCGAGGCCTGTCCATTTACATAGAAAACGATCAGTTGTATTGCAACGCCTGGAATGCGAACGCCGATGATGCGACGACTCCTTGGTCGCAAAAATTTGTCAGTACGGCCATTCAAACCTCGACCAATTATGTAGTGGGGCTGCGTCTTAGCAAAATCAAGGGAACTTTGGAATGTTATGTCAACGCCGCATTCGTTGGCAGTGTGAGTGGCATCGGCAATCTCTTTGCCCATACCGATGACATTGGATTGGGTGGTCCCAACGGTAATACCTTGTTCCTCGATGGCAGTTCGACGGTAACGGGGACCTATTTTAAGGGCTATATCGCGGAATTTCTCGCCTATAATAGTGGGTTCTCTGACACTGATTTTTCGGGTACCCTGGATTATCTGTCTCGAAAATATGGTTATACTCAGCCAGCCGTATCGTTAAGTGTCAGCGTCGCGTCGGTGGGCGAACAGTTAGGTATTAATCCCGTTTTGACGGCTTACCGGAATGATCTTAACTCTGAAGAGCTGGTTGTGAGTTACCAGGTGGGTGGAACAGCAAGCCCATCAGCAGATTATAAACCCATGCAGGGGCAAATCGTGATCCCCGCCTTCTCGGCTTCAGCATCAGAAACAATCACTATCTATGATGATGTGATAGCAGAGGATCTCGAAACAATAACAGTATCGATCAACCCCATGGCAAATTATATTGTCACTGGCTCAGGAATTCAGGTTGATATCATAGACAACGAAAATTTCCAGCCCCATGGGCAAGTGAGTCTGTGGCTCAAAGCCTCTGAGAATCTCGTTCGCAATGGCTCATATGTTAGCGGCTGGGGTGATAGTGTTGCGATACAGAGTGTCAGCCAGTCTTCAGCCACCAGCCAGCCTCTATGGGTTGCAGGGGGGCTTAATGGCAAAGATACAATTAGTTTCGATGGTTCAAATGATTTTTTCAGCGTTGGAAATTCGGCAAGTACCAATATTGGTGGGCCGTATTCGGGTAAAACTTTTGCCTTTGTCATGAAGACCTCGTCCGACGTTAGCCAGACTCAAATGCTTTACGAACAGGGTGGAGCGTCGCGGGGTATGAACTTTTACCTAGAAAACGGCAACCTCTACTTCAATACTTACAATTTTCCAAATGATGACGGCGGGGTAACGACGCCCTGGGGGCAAACCTACGTCAATATTCAGGTTCAGCCGGATACAAGCTATCTCGTGCTCGGGGAATGGGATGCAACTCTGAATCTCATCAGACTCACTTTAAATGGACAAACAGCAACAGACTCTGGCCTTGGTCTCCTTTACAACCATTCAGGTGCGATTGCTATCGGCGCTGTTGACGCCAGCACAGTCTTGCATGATGGTCGCAATATTGCTTCTGGTGACTTCTATAAAGGCAGTCTGTCGGAGCTTGTTTTCTACAACGAGGCGATCCCTGCCACAGAACGAACGGCTCTGCTACAATATCTCACTCAAAAGTATGGCCTGCAGTAACCACTCCAACT
>JBGSRE010000021.1:0-3397 GCA_041737755.1 Oligoflexus sp. | reverse complement strand
TTCGACGATCTTCGCGCTTTTTATTTCCGCCGTCGCAAAGCGATTGACTGCTATTTGATGGATGAATATCGGAATGAGTTCCGCGAACGCTTTCGTTATGCCTTCGAAGATACAGGATATGAAGGTGCCACTCCGCAAGTGAACCTTCTGCCTATGCCTGATGACATATTCAATATCGGTCCCTTCATAGTGGAACCGATTCGCCTGCCGCATGGCCACGTGAAAACGGCCGGATTTCGCTTTGGGAATTTCGTCTATGCAACTGATTTCAAAGGATTTCCACCAGAAATCATCAGCAGATGGCGGGGCAAAATTCATACTATGGTCGCCAGTGGTATTCATTTTGGCACTCACAAGACCCACAGCGTTATTCCAGAAACAATCGCCCTGTTTCGCGAACTTGAAGTGAAGCGGGGTGTGATTTCCCATCTAGCTCACGAAGTTGACTACGTCAAACATAGCGGAGAGATGCCAGCCGGAGTGGAGCTGGCTTTCGATGGAATGACGATTGACCTTGGGGCTACCCTGTCGTAAGAACGAGCGGTGTTCGCGAGGGGCGAATCACAGCGTTTTTTGAGACATTTAAAGACAGAGGTCCTCACTTATGATCATCGGTGTTCCCAAGGAAATTAAGAACCGCGAGAATCGAGTGGCCATCGTTCCTGGTGGTGTGAAAATGTTGGTAGACGCAGGCCACAGAGTCCTGGTTGAAAAAAGCGCAGGACTGGGCGCCGGTATCCCGGACGAAAAATACCTAGCGGCTGGTGCCAACATGGTCGCTTCTGCTGCTGAAATCTGGGGCAGCTCCGACATGATCATAAAAGTGAAAGAGCCGATTGCGCAGGAATTCCCACTGATGCGCAAAGGACAGATTCTATATACCTACCTGCATTTGGCAGCGGCTCATGAGCTTGGTCATGAGTTGGTCAAGCGCGGTGTGAACTCGATCGCCTATGAAACGATTCAATTGGCCAACGGCTCTTTACCCCTCTTGACTCCTATGTCTGAGGTTGCTGGTCGCATGTCGGTCCAGGTCGGAGCGCAGTGCTTGCAAAAGCACTCCGGTGGTAAAGGACTCCTGCTCGGCGGCGTTCCCGGTGTGCGTCGCGGTCGTGTTGCCATCGTTGGTGGCGGTGTGGTCGGGGTGCATGCAGCAAAGATGGCGATTGGCCTCGGCGCGCGTGTGACCATTCTTGACGTGAATGCAGCTCGTCTTGCTTATCTCGATGATATCTTCGGCCATGACATCGACACCATGATGTCGAACCCGGAAAATATTTCGGCCGCCGTGACTGAATCTGATTTGGTCGTGGGTGCGGTTTTGATCGCTGGTGCCAAAGCTCCTCGCCTCGTGACGAGAGAGATGGTGCGGACCATGGAACCCGGTTCAGTCATTGTCGACGTTGCGATCGACCAAGGTGGTTGTATTGAAACGATTCGTGCTACCACCCATGATGACCCAGTGTTTGTTGACGAAAATGTCTTGCACTACGGTGTGACAAATATTCCTGGCGACGTGCCCAAAACTTCGACCTATGCCTTGACTAACGTCACCTTGAAATATGCCATGGAATTGGCCAACAAAGGTTTGGAAAAAGCCTTGCGTGAATCGCCAGCTTTGGCTCTCGGTTTGAACACTTATCAAGGTCGAGTGACTTACTCGGCTGTTGCCGAAGCTTTAGGCCTATCTTTTGAAAAAGTCAGCTTCTAGAGTTCTGACAGAAAGTTTCCCCCTGGTGGCTCTTTGGGGTCTTCGGGGTTTCCTATTCCAAAGGGATTATTCCCTGAACAAGGTTTCCCGCTATGGCTCTCACCTATACCCTCATCGATTCTGGAAACTTTCAAAAGCTTGAACAAGTCGGACCCTATCGTCTGGTCCGGCCTTCGCCGCAGGCCGTGTGGCAGCCACGCTTGGGCGAAGACGTTTGGAAAAAAGTGGATGCCCGCTATGCGCGTTTCAGCGGCGGGGATGGGAAATGGACTTTTCATACAAAAAAAATGCAGGACCAGTTCACCATTGAATATGGTGGTCTCGTTTTGCAAATGGACCTTACCGATTTCGGACATCTGGGGCTCTTTGCCGAGCAGGCTACCAACTGGCAGCGCATTCGCAAGCTTTGCCTGGATGGATCGCGCGATGGCCGTGAATTTCATGTTCTCAATTTATTTGCCTATACAGGTGGGTCGACCCTTGCGGCTGCGCAAGGTGGAGCGAAAGTTGCTCACGTCGATGCCTCTAAAACATCAGTAGCTTGGGCTAGACAGAATGCGGAACTCAATAAGCTGGGCACGCATGAAATTCGTTGGCTTGTTGAGGATGTTCAAAAATATGTCTCTCGTGAGATTCGACGTGACCGAAAATATCAGGGTATTATCCTGGATCCGCCTAGTTTTGGTCGTGGAACCAAAAACGAGCTGTGGAAGATCGAAGATCATTTGATTCCTTTGCTAGATGGTCTCAAAGAATTGCTCGCTCCAGATTTTAAATTTATTCTACTGAGCTCGCATTCTGCTGGATACACACCCGTGGCCATGCGAAATCTTCTGGGGCCTCTGACCCAAGGCACTAAAGGACGATACATCGAGGAGGAGATGCTGGTCCTCGAACAGGATTCCGGCCGTGCCTTACCCAGTGGCGCCAACACCTGGTACATGAGGGACTAACATGATCACGATCACCAGCCCTCAGAATCAAAAGATCAAAGACTTGGTCCGGCTGCGTGAGAGCAAGGAGAGGCGTAACACGGGTCTTTTTCTTCTGGAAGGAGCCCGTGAGATCAGTCGAGCCTTGGCCAGTGCCTATAGCTTGACATCCCTCTGCATTTGCCACGAAGTACTGAGCAACGAAGCGAAAGACCTACTTCCTAAGATCGAGGATCGGCTTAAACTCAATATCACTGCGGCAGTTTTTGCCAAACTTGCTGTCAGAGAGGGTAGTGACGGACTCGTGGCTGTATTTGAACAAAAATCATTTGAATTCAGCGACATCCAATCGAAGTCGGAGCCTTTTCTTTTGGTCCTTGAGGATATTGAAAAGCCAGGAAATTTTGGTGCGCTTGCGCGAAGTGCCGACGGTGCAGGGGTTGATGCTATTATCATCCTCGATCCCAAAGCTGACCCTTTTAATCCCAATGCTATTCGTTCCAGTGTCGGCGCTCTCTTCAATCAGCCTCTTATTGTTTGCACCCACGATGCCTTCGCTGCTTACTGTCTATCTGAGAAAATAAAAATTCTGACAGCATCACCCTTGGCGGAGCTCTATCATTTTCAGGTGGATCTCCGTGATGTTGGCGCTGGTGGAATTTTGACCAGCTCCCGACTTATTCAGTTCATCGACTCGGGATTGAAGCGCTTCAAATACCAGATAGCAGCGAAATTTTTATGCGGAAGGATATAG
>JBGSRE010000015.1:0-7286 GCA_041737755.1 Oligoflexus sp. | reverse complement strand
CTTATCGGACTCCAGCGCTCCCTTCGAGTCCTCTGATAGAGCCATTTCCTTGGCCAGCGCCTGAATAAGGCTGCTTCATGATCGCCTCAATCTATGCCAGGAAGGAAATATGCAGCAAGAATTCCTTCACCAGAAGTGTTGAAGCTATGCGCCCTGCGTCCTAGTTTCGGTCTACTCCGGAGAACCGGCATTTACGTTGGATCCACTACAAAGCGTTCGCATAGAGTAAGTCCTTACACGAAAGATACTGCCGGTCGAGGCTTTGAACGATTCACTATCCACTGTTAAAGATTTGATCATTTTCCATTTCCTCAAGTTCTGACGAGCAAAAGCAGATAGTGAGCCAGCCGGTGGTTTATCTATGATGTCACGCACCTGTGCCTTGTCAGTTGGCTCGCTTGTTTTGTTGAGTGGACTTTTGGCCTGTTCTTCGGTAAAGCCGACGGCTCCCGTTCAACGAACCCAAACAGCTCAGATCTCAAGCGACGGATAGAGCTTTGGCCTTTGAATCGCCGTCAACACACCTCCGGCCCAGGATCTTGGGCTTTCCTATAGTAGCGCGCAAGCTTTTACAAACTAACAATTTAATTGCGAAACTTCAATAGAGAGCGCTTTTTTAAGCCCTGTCGATTCTAACTCAGGAGGGGCCTGCTCTCTAGTGGTGAGCTTCATTGATCTGAAATGAATTGAAGGTGGCCTAAACTTCCGGTTTGGATATACTCGCTATATCCGCTTCAAATCAGATGCAGTGCTTTTCAGAATCAGTCATGACGGTACTTGGACAACGGCCGTATTAAATATTGGTGCAGGTCTACTATGCTCAATTTCAATCATTTCTACTATTTTTATGTTGCAGCCAGCAGTAAATCGGTTACAGCTGCTGCGAGTATGCTTCGCATCAGCCAACCGACATTGAGCATTCAAATAAAGACGCTTGAACGCAATATCGGTCGAGCACTCATGAATAAACAGGGTCGGGAACTCGTCCTCACCGAAGAAGGAAAGCGCATTTATGAACAATGCCGCCGAATGTTTGAGATTGGCGAAGAGTTAGAAACTTCATTGAGTGGGGCTGTTCAACCTCGACCTAGTCGCATGCATGTCGGAGTCTCGCGAGAGATTGACCGCCTATTCGTCACTCGTCTGATTGAACCGATCTTGGCTAACCGCATCAAGTCCGATACGTCTCAGGTCCGCATTTCAACCGCCGACCATGACATCATCTTAGAGAGACTTGAGCAACGGACGCTAGACTGCGTGCTTACGACCCAAGAAACACATCTGACTCGCTTTGAGACCATTGGATTTCGATCTTTTCCGGTGGTCTTAGGTTTTAAGAAGAGCCTCATCGGCAAAGGTGAAGCGAACCCCAAAGATTTAAAAGACACTGTCCGACGCTTCGAAAATTTCTGGGTTTTACCTTCCCATGATTTGCGCTTGCGAACAGAAACCGACCGCTTCTTCGAACGCTCGCGCATTGCGCCTGCCATTCGTTTTGAAAGTGATATTCTCGCAACCTTGGGCCACGCAGCAGCAGCCGGCTTGGGTATGGCCCTGCTGCCTGAGCCATACTTTCGAGACTTTAAGGCCACAGGTGATATCGCCTTTGTCCGACCAACTTCGGGTGGATTTTGGCAATCTCGCATCTACCTCATCGCCCGCTCCAAGCGTCAGCAACCGGCATTGGTCGCTGAACTTGGCAGAATTTTTTCGGAAACAATTTTTGTCTAATGAGAAGCTTAAAGCATCTCGATCGACAAACTATAGATAATTTCAATGTAAATTTTGAAATTATCTATTTTATCTTGGTATCGCTATCACCGAAGATATAAGAGTTGACGCTGTCATGCTGACGAATTGCAGACGCCGTCTGTTTTATCTTTTGCACGAGGTGATACCATGAAGCTATGCGGGATCCATGAAGGCTTGGCATTCAAGCCCGCGAATGTCGGACCGAAAGTGTCGATTTTCTTGTCAACCCAAACGCTCCAGAGCCAGCCGGAGGCGCTTAATAGTCTAAAGAATAAGGCGGTTGCAGAGGCTTGCAAATTGGTCAATAAAAACTACTCTTCAGTGTTTGTCAGCTACCTAGAGCGAAGTCTAAAACAGGGCCTTAATGATGCCGTGAATGCTGATAGCCGTGGCGTTCAAAGCCTCGCCCTGCTATGGAGTGTAAGTGAAACAAAGGCGGTCAAGCTCCCGGTTGCGGTAACCAATCACGTTGTGGCTTCGGAAAACTTTCACGTGAAACCTTTGTTTGAGGCACGCGAGAAAAATGGTGACTTCATTTCAATCGCGACCTTTGGCTCCCGACTTGAGGTGTTTCTCGTTCGTGCGACCCGATTGGAGCAAATCTTAACGATGCCCTTTCAAGAGTCGAGTGAAGAACTGATCACCTTCAATCAAAATGCCTCCCATCAACTTTTAGAGGCCGTTCTGAGAGCTCGCACTAACCGCAACACACCCATTCTGATCGTTGGCTCAAAAATGCTTATAGATTACGCTATGACTGCACTTCAACACATCAACTGCTTTAAGCAAGCAGTTTCGATTAATGATTTTAGGGGGAGAGGAGCCGATTTTTTCAGTTCAACCCGAGCTGTGATGGAGCCTTATTTTAGGCAAATACAGCTTCGCAGTATCTTTCGGTTGAATGTCGCCTACTTGATCGGCGGTGGTGTTCGCGGACTTGAAAGTGTAGGGACAGCTCTGGCTGAGGATCAAGTTAAAGAAATTTTCGTCGCTCAAGATCACTGCATCTGGGGTCATTACGATCCCGACCGAGGCATCATCCATCGCCATTCGAAGCAGCTCGACTCGAATGACGAAGATGTACTCAATAGGATGATACTGGCCGCGGACAGCAAAAATATCCTAGTTCATATCGTCCCATCGAGCCTCTTGCCAGATCGAGCCATGACTGCTGCCATATTGAAAAGCTATCCGAGGCAGGCGATGGTCGCCGGCTTCACACCATCTCTACTCAGCAATCAACCGACACAGAACGTAGCTGGTGCCGTTGCGAGCTGAAATTTGCAAGACCGACGGGCCTCCTTTAAAGAATGGACGAGACCATGCTTCATTACATGAACTCAGCAAAGCCATTGGAGGCGAAGTGGCCTCTACGCCTGTACCACCTTTATTCAGCAATCAGCAATCTTCAATTCCCATCGACGCATCCTCCTCCAGCAGTCCCCGTTTGCCGAGACAAAGTTCCACAGCTTCGATGATGGATGCGGGCAGTTCGCCAATGGCCTCGCTGCTTAGCCCTTCAATCTTATGAAAGATAGGAAAAGATGGTTTGGATTGATCTAGGTCTGGGATGGTGGACAGACGACCGGACTCTGCCTTAGGCTGAAGAGGCACCGCCCGGATTTTTGTGCTTCACCCTGAGGAATTCATGAGTTTTTTAGGCCTCTTCCGCCGTTCAGGATACTCCGGACCTCTGGCCGAGAATTTCGATGGCCAGCGCTTTCTTTTGCCAGGCAAACCCTTTCACGAGAATCGGGAGTCGGTCCTGAAATGGATACTGACCCGGAAAAAAACCCCGTGGCCGCAAAAAGTCGATCAACCGCCCCCGACAATGCCGGTGGCTAGCGTCGGCGCCG
This sequence comes from Oligoflexus sp., assembly GCA_041737755.1. Taxonomy (GTDB): domain Bacteria; phylum Bdellovibrionota_B; class Oligoflexia; order Oligoflexales; family Oligoflexaceae; genus Oligoflexus. Next base: position 3,678 of record JBGSRE010000015.1, on the reverse strand, counting down.
ATCGCGTGGACGTGACCTTCGTCAATCACGCCACGCTCCTCTTGCAAACTCATGGACTCAATATCCTGACCGATCCGATCTGGTCGGACAGGGTCGGGCCCTTTTCCTTCGTGGGTCCCAAACGCATTGTGCAGCCTGGGATACAGTATCAGGACCTGCCACCCATCCACGTCCTCCTTATTTCGCATAACCACTACGATCACATCGATATCGAAACAGTCAAAAGGCTGTCGCGGGATCACAGGCCGCGGATCCTGGTGCCGCTCGGGGACGGGGACTGGATGCGCAGGGCCGGAGTGGAGCGTGTCGAGGAGATGGATTGGTGGCAGACTGTGGCTCTGCAGGAGGGCATCACGACCACCTATACTCCCGCCCAGCACTGGTCCGCGCGGGGGCTCTTCGATCGATGCCGGAGTCTGTGGGGCAGCTTTGCAATCACACTTCGAGGCGAGACTTTTTACTTTGCCGGGGATACCGGCTATGGACCGCATTTCAAGGCGATCGCCGCGCGCTTTCCCCGGATCCGTTCGTCCTTCATGCCGATCGGGGCCTATGAACCCCGCTGGTTCATGCGCTATCAGCACACCGATCCGGAGGAGGCCGTGCTCGCCCACAGGGACCTTCAGGCCGCGCACAGTATCGGAATTCATTTTGGTTGCTTTCAGCTGACGGACGAGGCCTGGGATGCGCCGGCGCGCGAATTGAAAATCGCCCTGGAGAAACACAGCGTGCGGCCCGAGGATTTTTCCGTGCCGGAGCCGGGTCAGGTTTTTTCCTATCCTTTTTAAACGCTGAGCCTTGTGCAAAATACCTGAAGCAAGGGAAGCTCCCTCTATACCGGTACTCCGCTTAGAGGGAGAGGATGTCACTCAAAGCACACCCAGAGCATCCAATCCCATCGACCGACTAAACAGCCGAATTCGATCCCCCTGACGAATCGGACCGACCCCAGCCGGTGTTCCGGTGAAAATGATATCCCCTGGCTGCAAACTTTGAAACTGTGTCAAATAACGAAGAATCGTCAGGCAAGGAAAAATCATATCCTTGGTATTGCCCGCCTGTTTCATCTCGCCGTTAATTTCTAATTGCAGATCGGTTTGGGTCAGATCCAAACCATGGGCCGTTACGAAGGGAGCCAGGACTCCAGCACCGGCAAAACTTTTGGCCGTCGTCCAGGGCAAGCCCTTCTTTTTAAGCTGATCCTGCACCGCGCGCCTTGTCAGATCAAGTCCCAAAGAAACAGCGATCACAGCATCGGCCGCGACATCGGCTGCCTTTTCCAGACGTCGACCCACCAAGAGACAGAGTTCCAGTTCGTGATGAAAAGTTTCCTCAGCGAAAGCCAGGGGGCCTTCTTTGAGCTGCCTCAAAGCCGAAGGCGCCTTAAGAAAAATCACCGGCTCGGTTGGGACCTCATTGCCTAATTCCTTGGCATGGTCGGCATAGTTTCGGCCAATGCAGTAGACATTTCCACTGAATGCGGGCCAATTCGATTGAGCTGCTTCGAGCTGATAAGGCTGTGACATAGGGACTCCCTGCAGGAAAGGAAACTTGGCTAAAGCGGGCATTCTTTTAGCAAATACTGGTTCGGAACTTACTCCGGGACAACCCGCCGACCGGCATAATGCAGGTCGATGATTTTCACATCGGTATCGCCGGCGGGACGATCCACGGTCACGCGATCACCGATCTTGCGACCCCAAACCGCGCGGGCCAGAGGGGATTTCCAGGAAATGGTGCCCTTCTCCGCTTCCGCTTCGCCCATCCCTACAATCGTCCATTGCTTCTGTTCACCGTCTTCATCTTCAATGACAAAGGAGGCTCCAAAATCAATCCGATCATTGCGCAGGTTGCGTGGATCGATAATCTGCGCATCCTTCAGCAGTCCAGTCAGATAACGCAGACGCTTATCAATCTCGCGCATGCGTTTCCGACTGTAGATGTATTCGGCATTCTCCGATCGATCCCCTTCGGCGGCTGCTGTGGCCATGTTCTCGACAATACGTGGTCTTTCCACTTCAAGCAGCTGCTGATGCTCGTCGGCAATCCGCTCCCAGCCTTCGCGAGTCAGTGGATTTTTGAGCTCTCCCGAAGAGCTCATAGAAAGAGAGCCTTGGCACTGACCACGTTGGGAAGCTCTTTCAATTCTTTCAAATGCGCCGATGGAATCTGGCTGTCGACACTGACAACGGCCAAGGCTTTGCCACCCTTGCGATTACGGCTGAGGTTGAAGGAGCTGATGTTAATCGATTGTCGCGCCAGATATTGCCCGACATCCCCAATCACACCAGGCCGGTCATGGTTTTCGATCAGCAGAAGGTAACCAGTGGGCTCAACTTCAAAATGGAAATCATTATACAACGTCAGGCGGATATGCCTTTCTTCAAAGACGACGCCTCCCACGGTTATTTGCTGGCCTTGAGCGCCTTGCACAATGATTTTTAAGGCGGAATTATAGCTGGCGAAACTAGGATCGGTGCTCTCGGTGATTTCAATGCCCATACGTTCGATGTGTTTCGTCACGTTAACGAAAGAAACATATTCATCGACGACCTTGGTCGCAAAACCCTTCATCCAACTTAGCCGAATGATAGCGTTATCGAGTTCAGCAATATCGCCTCGATACTGCAGTTGGACAGTCTTGGGATTGAAGTCGAGCACCTGGCCGACGATCGACCCCAATTTTTCAGCCAGAGTGGAATAGGCTTTCAAAATAGGCTTATCGATCACGCCGACTCTTGGCAGGTTCACATGATAGTCGACCACGCCTCCCTCGATAGCTTTACGGACTTGCTCCACAATAGTTAGGCCGATCGCAACCTGAGCCTCTTCCGTCGATGCTCCGATGTGCGGTGTGCAGTAAACGTTGGGATGCTTGACAAGTTCCATCCAGGGATCGGGTTCTTTTTCAAAGGTATCGATCGCGGTTCCGGCGATGGTCTTGGACTCCAAAGCCCAGAGCAAATCTTTTTCATCCACCACGCCGCCGCGGGCGGCATTGACAAAATAGCCCTGGGGACCCAAGGCTTTGAGCAAAGCTCGATCGATCATGCCTGTCGTTTCTTTATTCTTCGGCACGTGGACGGTGAGAATGTCGACCTTTTCAGCTAACTCCAGCAGCGTGTTGATGGGAGTCACAGCATTCTTGGCGAAAACATTGGGTGCAATATAAGGATCGTAAGCAAAAACTTCGCAATCAAAGGCCCGACAGAAGCGGGCCACACGATGGCCCACATTGCCGAGACCGACGATCCCGACTTTTTTGCCTTTCAGTTCGAATCCGCTGTATTTATGGCGATCCCAGCCAGCTGCTTTGACTTTATTTTGGGCTTCGGGAATTTTCCGCAGCATGGACAGCATTAGACCCAGAGTCAATTCAGCCGCGGAATTCGTGTTTTTGCCGGGCGTATTGATGACGAGGATGCCGCGCTCTGTGGCATAATCCAAATCAATATTGCCCACACCGACAGCCGCTCGGGCGATCACTTTCAATTGGGGGGATGCGTCGATGAGCTTTTGATCGACATTGGTTTCACTGCGCGAGACCAAAACATGGGTGTCGGCCAGTTCGGGCTTCAGTTCTTCGAAAGTTAGATCAGGCTTGTAAACGATTTCAAGCCCGTCGATATGTTTGAAACCTTCCAAAGCCACATTGTGCAGCTGACCTGTGATCAAGAC
>JBGSRE010000001.1:0-1861 GCA_041737755.1 Oligoflexus sp. | reverse complement strand
CTATCTTGCCGAGCAGACTCAAACCTCCATTCAGAAAACTTTGCAAGCAGCCACCACCTTCCGTGCGGGCGATCTTTCGCAGTTTTTCATGCACAAGATCTACATGCCGAGCACCTACCACGATCTTGAAAGCAGTGTTGTGGGACTAGACAAGGCTCTCCTGAAAGGCGTCAGTCATGAACAGGTGATTGATAGCATTTTATACCGCACCGCTATTCACGAATTTGGCCACAACCTAAACCTGAGGCATAATTTCGCTGGTTCCGTGGATGCCATCAATTTTCCTTCTACTCGTCCCATGCTTTCTCGCAAGGGTGAAACAATAAAAGATGAAAAAGGTTTGGTTCGTAATACTCGCGCCCTGACTTCGAGCGTCATGGACTATCAGTCCCTTGATGACGAAATTGAAGAGCCTTGGGATTACGGAAATTATGATGAAGCGGCCTTTGCTTTTGCCTATAGCAGTGGCGAAAAAGATCTGACCAAGACTAACAACAATCGTTTCCTATATTGCACGGACGAACATCGCGAAAATAACGTTATGTGTAACGCTTATGATAACGGTTCGACTCCTTCAGAAGTTGCGCTTAGTCTGATCGAAGTCTATGACAACTCATATAAGTATCGAAACTATCGGTTCGGACGCGCTTACTGGAATACCTTGTTCTATGAATCGAGTCGCTTGAGCGATATGATGTCACTGCGCAAGTTCCTGTCATTTCAGTTAGAAACCTACGCATCTGACATGGAAAAATTTCTTTCAAACCGCAATGTCGACAATCTTTCCATCGCAGAGTATCGGCGCCTGATCAAAGAAGATATGGCACAGGCCAACCTCCTGGTGGCTACCTTCTTTGATGCCGTAATCCGTCAATCCACGACCGAACGCCCCTGGGAAAATGAATATGACAATTGGAGCGGAGTGCTAAAACGTCAAGGAATTGCAGCAGACAAGATCTATGCAACGCTCTTTTTGTTTGGCGACCCATCCCTTTACTATTCACGAACTCCCGCCCCTTACTCCTACCTCTCACTGCTTTTTAGCAATGGCGAGCGACGACGTGTTATGGAAGATATTTTTAAAGACAATCTGACTGTGGCCCCAGCCATGGAACAGGGCTTTATCACATTCGGTCGAAGTCTTTACACAACTTCAGTGACGAACTATGTCTATGCGGGCGGAAGCGACCTTTATGACAATATCAACCTGAAATGCTATTCGGCCAACACTCTGAACAGCATGCTGCAAGACGGTGTGTCACTAGAAGCTTTCCCTGTTTTAACAGAAAGCGGCGGGGGCCTATTGGACGAAGATGGAAATCTTGTATCGAAACGTCTGATCGTTAGCAATCTTAGTCCAACAGCCGCATCCAAGGTCTTTAAACCAGGCAAAGAAGTGGTTTTGAACCAAGCGTCGAATATAGGAATTATCAGTTATGCGGGCAATTATTTGGTTGCTGACTCAACGACAAATCCCTACAGCTTCGATATGATCAAGCGTGCCTTCGATGATTATCAAAACGACTTCAACATCGAAGTGGACGCTGGGTACATCTATGAGTTTTATCGCTCATTGCGCGCAGCCAAAGGCATCGATACCTTGGGTGAATGCAAGTAGGTGACATCCTCTCCCTCTAAACGGAGTACCGCTATAGAGGGAGCTTCTCTTGCTTCAGGCGATTCGCCCAAGGCTCAGCGTCTCACGTCCGAGACGGAGAATATTCTTTGCTGCGTTATGGTCGCGTCCGTGGGACGCGCCACAACTACTGCAAATCCAATCTCATAAGGCACGGCTATCAGCCTACCCTTGAGTCTTTCTATCACGGTGGCGATTTCCAGGGGATCGTGCAGAAGCTTGATT
>JBGSRE010001007.1:0-2183 GCA_041737755.1 Oligoflexus sp. | reverse complement strand
CTTATCGGGGAAAAATGACAACTGATCCTCTGGTTTTCGCTCTGCGAGATCGCACCAGTTATATCATCGCGTTGGCAGCAGGAAGCCTGTGGCTACTGGCGCGCGGTCCACAGTTTCTTGCTTTCGCGTTCTAAAGTTTCTGTGTTAGGGTAGGGGCTTGTACTCTTTAGCGCAGAGGAAATTTATGATCGCAGCACAAAATTCAGTCGTTCTCATGGATTATACGGTTAAAGACGACGAAGGCAATTTGGTCGATACCTCCGCCGGCCAAGATCCTTTGGCCTTTATCGTAGGTATGGGAAATATTATCCCGGGTCTTGAACGAGCCTTTCTTGGCAAGAAAAAAGGCGACTCTTTTCAGGTACGCGTGAAGCCGGACGAAGGCTACGGCGAGCGAGACGAAGCTCTTGTGGAAGTTGTGCCGCGTGGACAGTTTGGCGGCATTAAGGATCTTCGTCCTGGTATGCAGCTGCAAGCCCAGACTGATGATGAAGTAATGGTCGTGACAGTCGTGAAACTCACAGAAAAAGAAGTCACTGTCGACGCCAATCATCCCCTGGCGGGCAAGACTTTGAATTTTGACGTGGCTGTGGTTGATGTGCGAACGGCTACTCAGGAAGAGCTGGCACATGGCCATGTGCATGGCGTTGGCGGTCATCATCACTGACTCTTTTCATTCGAAGCCATTCGAATGTGGTTCTGCTCAGTTCGGAAGTGGAGATCGACTTCACAAGCGTCCCTCTACTTCTCGATCAAGTTCATCACCCATCCCGTCAGCATTCCATTAATGCGAAGCCATAGGAAAACTGGATCGACCAGAAATATGGTAGGGTTGGGGAATCACACCTTCGTTACTCAATAGACCTGCTGTTTGATTTTGGCTTAGGACATCGCGCAGATCCAGTGTGCGTGTACCGATCTCTACGGCATTCGAAACCAATCGGATCCCATGACTATAATCGGCGTAATTAGCGCTATGGACGGTCGATAGAGGCTGGATAGGCAAGGCAATGCTTTTGTGCCAGCCATAGATAGCGATCGATCCCGGTTTTTTAGTCAAGCGTCGACTCTGAACGACATCTTTTTTATGACCAGCCACCAATATACCTGGACGCCAGGTGCTGCTTCTCATCTGGTTTTGAACAAGACTGTTGTGCTGAATGATATTGTTGGTGCTGGTGATGGCTTTATTCAAAGGCAAAGGACTCGGTTTCAATTTTACTTTGGCTTGGGCGTAGATGTCGTCCACCATCTTGGATGTGGGCAAACTTAGATCTAACTTTTGAGCCAGCTGCTTGACGCTATACATGTTCAATGGGACACGAACAAAATCTCGATCCGAACCAATGGCTAAATAATCGGGGACAGCCCAGAATCGTAAGGTCTGGCCACGATAGGGACCAGAGGTCAGGCGGCGCTCAACCGGGTAAAGAAATCTTTGGAAATTTGGAATATTGCCGCGAAGTATTTCTTTCACGATACTTTGCTCGCGCTGGGCGGCGGACAATCCTTTGATCTTATTTATAAAGGCCGACCCTGAAAGGGCGTTCTTTGGCCTTGGTGGTAAATCCATTACACGACTGGATTGGCCTGCGTTCAAAGCCATGGCCGACGTGCTTAAAGTCAAGTGAAGGCCAAGGATCATACTCAGAATGCTTCGCAAGGTAATACCCTTTCTTTCTCTACTCATGCTTGAGAACCTGCTGTCTCTCAAACCAATCTGACTTTGATGTAAGGTTTGAGCACCATCCGTCAATACTTTACCTTTCGACAGTTCCTATGCCTTGAATAAAATCCAGGGAAAAATTGCTGCAAATACTGAGTCTTGAACAAGCGATTAAACAATCGAAAAATCGCCTCTCCCGGACTGCAAATTCTTCAGTGTTTCTACTATCGCAGATTTATCCGTTAGGCATTGAGCCCAAGTTGCCCTGCTTTTTCATGAATTGTCTTTCTTTCCCGCCGTAAGTATTGGAACAGCTTGAAATTCGCATTTGGGCAACAATAGTTGCCATTCGGAAAAAATCTTAGCTGCACTATCTTTAGTTAGTCGCTGGCGCGAAATTGAAAATTTCGCGCAGGGACTATCCTGAGCGAAGCGAAGGATCTCGTGGAATCAGGTACTTATCGGCGAGATCCTTCGTCGTTTCACTCCTCAGGATAGTCTCTGGCGCTTTAGGCGC
>JBGSRE010000994.1:0-3102 GCA_041737755.1 Oligoflexus sp. | reverse complement strand
GCGAAGCTGGACAATTTTATAATCCAGTTCTGCAGATCGCTCCCGGATGGCCACAATTTCTAGATCGTCGCCTCCATTGGTCAGGATGCTCCAACCGGTTCGCAGGCGATCGCCGACTTTATTGTCACAATGATCGGCCGTTAGCATATATTGTGGGCTGAGCAGTATCGCCGAACATCCCTTGCTCGAGACAGTCCAGATGACTTCTTCACTGCTCGCAGCATGGCGCCTTTGATTGCCAGTGGCCTGACTCGATTGATCGATGCGATAAATATCCGAAAGTTTACCAGAAGTAAGCGGGCGGCAGGCTCCCAGTCCAAGGATAAAGAGGGTCAGGGAAGTCAGCATGAAACATTTACTTTTAGGACTTAAACTCAGCATGGTAAATGACCTCGCACGTCCTATTTGCAAGACAAGATCCAGGATTCTATTGTATTTAAAAAACTGTAATTATTAGATTAAGTAGTATAATTCAGGGGCTGATTAAAGAGCTTTGGACAAGGGGTGTCAGGAAAAAAGGCAGCGGAAATACCTTTAATTATCAAGAGACCAAGCAAATCTTCCGAAGAGCGATGGCAGAGTGGAGGCGTCATATGGGTGATTTCGAAGAAAAAATTCGCATTGAATTTATTCAGGAAACTAGAGAGCTTCTCCTAGAATCAGAAAGCCTTTATCTCCAATTGGAGAATGATCCTGACAATGCCGAGATCATGGATCGAATCTTTCGTATGGTTCATACCATCAAGGGCAGCGGCTTTACTGTTGGTTTCGAAGCCCTTGCGCGCTTCGCCCATCAGTTCGAAAATATGCTGGCGCTGGTTCGTGCTCATACTCTCGCTGTGAATGCTTCTACAGTCAGTCTCATGCTTAGGTCCAATGATGTTTTAAAGGAATGGGTTGAGCTTTTAACGCATGATTTTGATGCTTTTCTCGAAACAGCAGCTATTGCTCAGGAAATGACCGAGATTTGTGCTCCCTATGCAAAGGATACATTAGCCTTGCCAGCTACACCGATGCCAGCCTTTGGGTTTTTCGAAGATGAGCCGGTGAGTTCGGAGTCGAGATATAGACCAAGCATACTCGTGGTGGATGACGATGTTGATGTAGCGGATGTGCTGATCGACTTTTTGGAATCGACCGGTGCAATCTTTTATCGCGCCGAAGATGGTTTGCAAGCATTAGAGTCTCTGAAAAAAAATACCGTTGATTTGATTATAACCGACATTCGTATGCCCAATATGGACGGACTGGCTTTTATTAATAAATTGAGTGAATCCGATTGCAAAATTCCAGTGATATTCATTTCCGGTGCTGCCGATCGGCGGGATGTCGTGAATGCTTTAAATCTTGGTGCCTACGCCTTCCTTGAAAAACCGATTTCGCTCGAGCTCGTACAGGTCCAAGTGCGCAATGCTCTGCAAGAAAAATGGACGAGGGATACCGTTATCCGCCTCTCTCAACTCAATTTTAAAGCTTACATGGCCGCTTCGCAGTTGGGGAAATCTCGCGATGAGAAAAAGCGTCTGCAGTTGGAAGTAAGGCTGCGAGAGATCCTTGATGAGATTACCTTGCTGCAAAATGAAATCCTTAAACCCAAGTTAATCCAACTTGCGGCCTAATCAGACGAAATAGCCGAGCAAATGATAATTTAAGCCAAAAATGCGGAGCCAAGGGCCTGTCAAGCAAACGCTTTTTGCATCTTTCCCTGCCTTGGAAAGCTCAAAATCACCATTTGCGGTCTGGACTTGACAAACTATTCGTCATGATCGAAGACCATGCTTAAGCCCGAGAGTTCGTGCATAAGGAAGAGTCAGATGAACGCAGCCCAGTCCAGCAGAATAACCCTTTCTTTCTATCGCTATGTGCGCGTGGAAGATCCACAGGAACTGATGCTTCGTTTGCGTCAGGCCTGGGAACCTTGGGATGTCAAAGGCCGGACTTATATTGCATATGAGGGTATCAACGCGCAGGTGAATGTTCCTCTGCAACATCAAGCGGAGTTTTGTGAGCAAGTGCGGTCGGTTTTTCCGGATATTCCTTTCAAGTTTGCTTTGGAAGAAGGCGAAGTAGCCTTTCGCAAGTTGAAGATTAAAGTTAGAAAGAAGTTGGTGGCCGACGGTTTGCCAGATGATAGTTTCGATGTGACAAATGTCGGTCGGCACCTGGATGCGGAATCTTTCCATGAAGCTCTGCAGCAACCCGGCACGCTGGTGGTGGACCTCCGCAATCATTATGAATGCGAAGTGGGACATTTCAAAGACGCGCTGCTGCCGATAGCCAATACCTTTCGTGATGCTTTGCCGGAAGTTCTGGAAAAGTTACAAGGGAAAGAGGACAGCAAGCTCCTTCTCTATTGCACGGGCGGTATACGGTGTGAAAAGGCCAGTGCCTATTTTCGGCACAAAGGCTTTAAGGATGTGAATCAGTTGCATGGTGGCATCATTGATTACGCCCATCAAGTCAGCGAGAAGGGTTTGGAATCACGCTTCGTTGGCAAAAATTTTGTTTTCGATCAGCGATTGGGAGAGCGTGTCACCGCTGATATCATCGCCCATTGTCATCAATGCGGGGCGCTGGATGATAGCCATACCAATTGCCGATTTGAGGGTTGCAATCGCTTGTTCTTGCAATGCTCGAGCTGTCTTCAAGATTACGACGGCTGCTGTTCTCGGGAATGCCAAAGCATTATGCAAAGACCCAAAGAACAGCGAGTTCTGGTTCAGCACGAGTGGGACAAGAAATTCGGTCCGGAACATTATTTGAGTCGAACCCGAATACCCGAGACTTACTCTGAAATAAGCGAACGTACATAAAAGATTTCGCAAGCAAAGTGTCCTGTCGCGCCCATGGCTTTATCGAGGCGCTTGAATTCGCTTCTTTCATAGAGCTCGATCGCCTGCTTCATCGTCTCGGTAGTTTCCAGGTACATACTATGGTATCCGGCTTCTTTAGCCATCGGCAGCAAGGTCTGAATAAACTTCTGTCCGAGTCCCAAGCCTCGGGCTTCGGGCAGGAGATACATCTTTTTCAATTCAGCCGTTTTACCATCGCCACCAAGTAAGGGGCCAAAGCCAGCCCCGCCGCAGATGCTGCCGTCTATTT
>JBGSRE010000986.1:0-4538 GCA_041737755.1 Oligoflexus sp. | reverse complement strand
ACGACTCGCATCCCGGCCACAAGCAGAGAGAAACCTCCACCGCGACTCAAGTTTAGGTAAGTTCTGCCGATCGCATAGTCAGAATGTCCGGAGGAGCAAACATGAACAGTAAGTTTTGGCATAGTGCCCTTGCAACGGCCTTTTTGCTAGCAAGTTCAGCTGCTTGGGCGGGGGTTTCGATCTCCCCTTATGTCAGCATTAAGTCTACCAAGAGCGTAACTCCTGGAAAAAAAGACAAGACTACCGAAAATGAAACGATTAAACAGCGCCAAGAATATGGGATCCAGGCCTCTGTCAGCTTCTGGCGCCTGTTCAAGACCCAGCTTGCGGTGGGGCAGAGCAAAATGACCACCACCTCCAAGGTATCTGAGGTGACGGATGAGTATGGAAAAATCGATTTGAGCACAGATCTCAATATGGATACGGATCAGCCCGATAATGAAGTGAAGCTGACTGAGACCCAGCGGGTCGGTAAATTCTCACTGCTTATCGATCCAAGCTTTTCCATTTTTATTCTGCGCTTTAAGGTCGGAGTGACGGCGATGCAGCGCATCATTGAAAAGGATGAGTTGGGAGTTGAGCCCAGTACGATTACGGTCGGACCCAAGTATAATCCTCATTCCGGGATTGGTGCTGGGATTCGTTTCACACCGCGCACGTTTTTCATGGCCGAGTATAACTTCTTTCATTACAACTATCCAACTCAGGTCGAACCCTTCGAACGCGAGCTGGCCGTAAGCTATAGCATTTCTATCTAATCTCTGGCGCTGGCGGCGCCAGAGATTATCCTGAGCGAAGCGAAGGATCTCGTGTTATCAAACATTTAGCATCTTGAAAAAGAGCAGGCTTCCGAAGAGGAAGCCTTTTTCAATTGAGGAGACCCGGGCTTTCCGTGCTGGCCTCCTAGCGTTGCATACTCATACCCGTAGCACCATAACGTGGGCAATCGGGACGAAGGAAAAACAAGGGGATTTTTATATCAAAGCGCCTTTGGCCGACTCCAGTCATTTGATAGGTTCCCCGCATGCTTCCCGTTGCAGTTGCCAGGGGGCAACCACTTCGATACGTGTAGGACTCGCCCGGCCGAATAATGGGTTGTTTGCCAACCACCCCTTCCCCGACCACATGCTCTTCACGGCCGACACCATCTCTTATAACCCAATGTCGGCTCAGCAATTGGCAAATGGCGCTACCATTGTTGCGAATAGTAATGGTGTAGGAGTAGATGAAATAGTCGACACCACTATTGCTTTCTTTTGCAATGAAATGCGGTTCGACATTGACACTAATGCCCTCGGTTTCCGCAAAGTACATAGAGTTCCTCCCTCGCTATCAACAGTTTCGGAACACCACTCTCCACATTAATCTTATAGCATAAGGGGACTTTCGCTTCAGCATCGGTTTTTAGAAGGGTGGGGAATGCAAAAAGCTGCAAAACTGCAGCTCTAAGTAAGTCAGAATGATTTACTGGCTTTAGCTGGAGTGTTTGAAGATCTCGGAGGCAACATCGAGAATCCGATCCACTTCATCCTGAGACTGACTGGCGCGTTTTCGGATGTCATTGTCTTTCTGATAGACCGCTGTTAGGGCATTGGCTTTATCGATATAGCTTTGCGTAACCTGACGGTTCTCCCGCAGGTCTTTCAGAATAAGATAGAGAGTCGTGGCGCTTTCTTTGAGGATCTGCCAGTGCTTTTCGGTGATTTCCGTGCTGTTCTCGGCCTGCTCATAGGTTCGAGAAATATCATCGATAATGGTGGCCATATCCTTGACCTTGCCATAGCCTCCCTTCTGCCCGAAGAATGAGAAGGTACCGATGATGCCGTTGAATTTTTGTCCGATGTGCTGCAGGATATCGAGTCGCGATTTATCCTTGGAGACAGAATTAAGGAGATCGACGGTTTCCTTGATATGCGAGGAGGTTTCGATCAGCGTGAGCTGGTTGCCATCCTGCTTCGCGGCTTCGGTAGAAGCTGGGGCATCGGGTATGGAACGGCCGCCATGAAAGGCCTTGTTAAAGTGATTCTGCGCTGGTGGCAAAAAGTAAATCTGGGCCTTAGGCAGAAACTGCAAGACCAGTTCTTTTTCTTTCGCCTGGTATGATTCATCAAGATAGACGAGAAAACGAATGTCGGGATTTTTGGCTCTTCTTTGATAGAGATCCAAGGCCGTGCGCAATTCGTCGGACTTGAAGGGGGAGGCGTCAAACACAAAGTTTTCGATATCAAGGTCGCGCTCCAGAATTTCCAAAGCGTCGGACATTTGTTCGACACCGAACTTCTCAGCGGCAAATGCTGAGTTATTCAAGAAGCCAATCGACTTGCGCTTGAATTCGCGATCCTTGCACAAGAGGATGCTCTTTATTTGTTCTTTTCTCAAGCCTATGCGAGCCAATGGAACTCCTCCTGCAAAAAAGCGCGGGACCTCAATCCTCTCTTCGGAGGGGCTGGACAAAAAATGAGGGTTTTAAATGTAAGATATTGAAATAGAGGAAAAATATCTGATCTTTGGCTCCCGAATAGACTTCGGGAGCCAGAGCACTTAGCGGAATTCGTTCGAATCCAAGGACAGGCTGGTACGGAACGTATAGATCTGTTCGTTGGCCAGGTTCAGAGCTTGACCTGCCGGTTGGATCCATAGTGAGCGGCGGAGTTCATAACTGGTCCGTCCTAGCAATTCGTAGTTATTGATCATATCGTTCTGGTTGTTGCGATAATAGACTTCGGACAATGCCTCGTCGGCTGCCGTGGGAATGCTTGGATTGGGATCTTTTTGCTGATAGCCGTCGTCAGCCCAGGCCAAGAAGAGGGCAATGAGCGATCCATCCAGCGGAGCTGCAGGCGGCATGGTTTCGTTCTCTATATGGGCAACGATGCTGCGAGCATTTTTTTGGACTTCACTAAAATCCTGATAGCCTGCATGGCAGCTGACACAGTTCTGCTGGATCACTGGCTTGATATGACTTTCAAAGTTGATCGTGGCCGTTAAATTCAAAGCTGAAGTGGTCTTCAGTTCGCCGACCATAATTTTTACGAGATAGTTGCAGGATGCAGACAGTTCCATGGCATAGGTGCGGGCGTCTTCATAGGGCCCATAGGATTCATGAACTTTGGAGTCAGCACAGCGTTCGCCTTGACCGACGATCCGCCAGGCATAGCCATTCATCTTCTGTTGCAAGACATTGGCGTCTAGGCCCAGATTGGTTCTTGAGGGTAAAGAGAAAGAAAATTTCACCGGCTGCACGACGACAGCATCCAAGCTACCCTGCGCGACCTTGCGGTAATTTTGGTCTGACTCAGCAGACCCACAGGCGAAGCAGGCAGCAATGCTACTGGAAAAAATGAACAAAGGTATAAATGTACGCTTCACGTGGTCTTCCTCCAAAAGCTAATCCTGCTTTCGGAGGCAGATTCCTATCTTCTTGAGCTAGGCTCAATTCGGCAGTAATTTCTGTGGATTAAACACTCTCATTAACGGCGAAAAAGCTGGCTTTGGCAGCGGTTTTTTCAGGTTCATGCTCCAATAAAGCTGCCACCGCAAACCCGGACCACGCTGCCGCTGATTCCCTGTGCACAGGGACTTGCAAGGAAACAGATCAAATCTGCAACATCATCGGGCAAGCCACCCTGCCCCAAACTCGAGAAGCGGCGAGCGAATTGCTTGACGAGGAAAGGGACGCGAGCCGTCATGGATGTTTCGATGAAACCAGGAGCGACAGCATTGGCCGTGATGCCCTGTCGCGCGAGGTGGTGGGACAAAGCTTTCACATAGCCGATAAGCCCGGCTTTGGAAGCACTGTAGTTAGTCTGGCCAAAATTTCCTGACAAGCCGCTGATCGAAGACATACACAGAATGCGACCGCCGTCAGCAAGCTGGCCACGCACCAGCAATTCTTGAGTCAGGTTGACGACGATTTGCAGATTGATATTCATGACCGAATCCCAATCCTTCTCTTCCATCGCAAAGAGCGTACGATCCCTGGTGATTCCGGCATTATGGATGAGAACATCCAGGGGGGCTGGCGAAGCTTGCAAAAGTTCAGCTATGTGCCGAATCGCATCTGGCTGTCCCAAATCCACTTCGATGGCTTCTCCATCGATAACTTGAGCCAATTCTTGCAAAGCCTTTTTGTTCTCCGGCCGATCGAGGCAGTAAACGTGCGCGCCCTCTTCACCCAATCGGCGACAGATAGAATAGCCGATCCCTTGAGCGGCACCCGTCACCAGCATGCGTTTGCCAGCCAGTGAGCCGGCCAGTTCGGGAATCGATCGTAAGGCGGCCAGTCCAGAGCAGTCGATGATTTGGCCGGTGATAAAGGCAGCATAATCGGACAAGAGAAAGTGTACCAAAGGCGCCAGGCGATCTAAAGTGTCTTCATTCGGTGTAATACGGATGCAATTGACGTTGACCCCGCGCGGACCGTTTTCTTTGGCGAGACTTCGGGCAAAACCTTCAATGGCACTCGTGGCTGCAATCTGTTCAGGAAGTCCCGAGGGATCTGCGGCGTGAAGCAGGATGACGATCCGATGATGCGAACC
>JBGSRE010000960.1:0-9019 GCA_041737755.1 Oligoflexus sp. | reverse complement strand
GCAGATCCCGAAGATTTTCAATATGGCCTTGGAGCCATGCCTGGGAGTGGTGACATGCGATATGCTCAAGCTCGAGTTGGGCCCGAAGTATTTCCCGTTGCAAATCATTGAGTTTAAAAGTTTTGAAAATACCGTCCCAGTATTTGACATGAAGGCGCCGTTGGCCGCTCATAACCAATGCTAAATAACCTTTCGAAGGAATACCTGCCCTTCGGCAAATGAAGGCTAGGGAGACTTTAGCTTGCTTCTCTTTAAAGCTGCGATAGAGAGTGCGAAGAATTTCTGAGGCCTGGGTTGATTCCAAAAGAATTCGGTCCACTTCCGAATGAGAAGGGCTAAAAGAGGAAGGAAAGCTTTTTGAACGAGAGGTACAGGCTTGAAGACTCATCATGATGGCTGTTTTCCCTTTTGACGGCAAAAGCGTTCAAAAGAGAAGACAAGCCGCAAGGGAATATATTGCGGAACAGCACCCGACCGATGGAAGTAAGCAATCACGGTGACTTACAAAAAAGCCGGACTCTGCGGTCCGGCTGATGATCTTGGGATCAAGTCTTAGTTGATTTTGACTTCATAGTAGAAGCGTACGAAATGGGTCGATTTCTCGGCTGCTTGGCTGGCATAGAACTGGGCGGCTTTATCTCGGCGGATTTCTCCTGCATAAATACCGATGGTTGGATAATCAAAGTTTTTGTTTTCCAAGTGGTAGCTGATCAGTCCGCCCCAACGAGTGGAACCGCCATTGGTGGCCCAATCATTGGTCCCGTTGTAGGCGCTTTCACGAAGGCCTCGGCCTTCTTTCAAGATGGAACGACGGGCCAATTCAAGGCCGAGCGTTACGTTTGGTGTCAAAGCATAAACTGGACGTATGATGCCATCTAGGAACTTCCAACTCATCTCGTCATTGGAAAAATTAGGATTTTCGCCCTTGTGATCTTGGTAAAGGGCTAGCCAGTAAGCGCCATACTCCTTACTTTTCCAGTCGCCGTTCCAAGCTACCAAAACTTTCCCAGGCTCTTTAGCCTTGTCAAATTTCTGATCATCCGACGGTTGAAACGCTGAAGACATTGCACCGTTGCCGATATAGCCTTTCGAAGTATGGACGAGCAACTGGTTGTAGAGATTGCCACCCAGGAGTTGATCACCCCAACGCTGGTAAGCAACGCCGAAAACATAGGCCGTGGTCGACAGCTCGCCGTCGTCACTGACCACGTTTTTATTGGTGCGATGCAATTCGAGGTTGGTGCGAATGGCGCCGTTTTCCAATGGGTACTCGATCTTGTTGATCAGAATATTATCGATCTCTTGGGTGGTACCAGCGCCTGTCCCGAATTCATTGACTTTAGAACCATAGGCGAAGTCCACGTTGATCGGACCGAGAGCTTCAAAACGGACACCGCCTCCTAAGAGATTCTTTTCGTCAAAGAAGAACGATCTTGACAGGAATTCAGGCGGGCTGCGGAAAGGGCGGTTACCGTACCAGAGGCTGACACCATTGCCGACTTTGAATTCACCGTAGGCCACTCGTTCGGCCAAATAGGTTTTGTTAGCCGGACTTTGATCGTCTTTGTAAAGATACTGGCGGTTGCCATTGACGTCGACACCATAGTGGAACTTGAAACTATCGCCATAGGCCGCATGGACGGTGACTTCCGTGAGGGGATAGTCGATCAGACCTTCCTCGTTGTAAGGGCCGAGGTTGAAGGCTTTGTAGCGATCGCCCGGGCCCATCTCCTTGGAAAAGTCAGATTTGTAGGTTACTCCGCCTCGAGAATAAATTTCCGGTGTGAAAGTCCACTCCTGGGCAAAAGCTTGGCTGGAAAGTGCGACCAGGCCAAGCAGCAGGATGCTTGAGATCTGTTTCACGGTTAACTCCTTGTCATTCAATTATTCACGAACCCCTTGTGCGCCTATAATTCGGCGCATGAACGGTTATATATCCCAATCAATAGGGTGATCCTACGTACTTTTCTTGTGAATCGTAATTGTACCTAGGAAAGTCGACAAATAGGATTGTTTTGTTAAGTAAAAATGGCGCCTTTTGGGGCTCGGAAACCCTTGCCCACTCAGAATAGGAAGGTTTTGCAGCTTGTGACTTACTAATTATGACCGATAAGATCTAAGTACGACTGTTATGATTGCGGCTGGCCTCCGGTCAGTCCATATGCAACGGAGCTTTTCTATGTCCATGACACCACGAGAACAGCTGGCGAGCGCGACGATGATCGCGACCCATGAGATCGTGGTAAATCTCGAGAAAGCCAAGTCGTCATTGGAGTCTTTGATCAACGGGATGCAGGATCTCACCTGTTTGGTCACAACCGAAGGTCGCATCATCTGGGGCAATCAGCGAACGGCGACCTGGCTGGGAATTGATCATGACCTGGTGCACCTTTACCAAATGCGGCAACTATTCAAAGACGAGCATTGGACACAATTCGAGGAGCGGCTCACGCCATTTCGGGAAACCGGGCTGAGCGGAGAAGCTATTGAATTTCAATTGCCGATTCAATTGGGTGAAAGTTCGCGGGAAATCCTTTGGAGCATTCGGCCCTTCCAAGCTATCAGCATTCGCCGCGGCACGATCTTGCTGCTCGTCGGTCGAGATATTACCGAAGTTCTGCGTGAGCGAGCAGAACGAGCTAAATTGGAAACAGAGCTGGAAACGGCGCAGATAATGCAGGCGGCTTTCTTTCCACCAGATCGTATTCAGTCGGCAGGAATTGAAATCTGTTCTTACTACCGTCCCGCGGATCAATGTTCGGGAGACTGGTGGGGACATTTTAACTTCGCTGAAGGTGTGGATCTGGTGTGTGTGGGAGACGTCACCGGGCACGGTGCTGCTTCGGCCCTGGTCACGGCGATGACTCAGGCAACATGTATGGCCTATGCAAACACGGCCAGAGCAGGCAAGCCGCAAGATTATCGACATCCGGTCAAGCTCCTGCATCAGATCAATAAGATTGTATATGATACTTTCAAAGGTAAATTCTTTATGACCTTTTTTGCAATGCTCTTTGACACCAATGAAGGCGTGGCGAGAGCGTGCAATGCAGGCCATAATTTTCCGATGTTCCTCAAGGGACACTATCGAAGTCAGGTTCTTAGGGGGGATCCTCTGCCGGAAAACGTCAAGCCATTCCGTGGTCCAGAAGCATTAGCGATTCAAGGCAATCCGATTGGTTTCGATCCAGAGACGATCTATCTGGAAAAAGAAATTCCACTGCAGGATCTGGACCGTTTTATTCTTTTTACAGATGGTATCATTGAATGTAAAAGCGAAGCCGGTGTGATGTATGGCTCGTCCAATTTTAGAAAATCCATAGCTAAGCATATTGACAAGGAAGGAGTCGGCTTTCGGGATGCAATAGTAAATACCGCTCTGCAGCATTTCGGCAAGCAGCCTCTGGCGGATGATCTCTCGCTCGTCACGGTCGATGTCTTTATGAAAAAGAAGCCGCAAGCAAGTTAAAGCAATTCAATCTCGCCAGCGTCACCATCCAAAGCTAAATCTCCATAGACAAACAGATCAAGCAGTTCCGTTTCAAAAATTTCAGCATAGACGCTGCAAATAAACTGAAAGCCTTCCGCTTGAATCTTCCAGAAGTCATAGAGTCTTGAAGCACGAACCTCATCGGAAGAGATCAATTCATCAAAGCCACTGGTGGCGATTGGCAAGCTGATTCCTGCAACTACGCCGCAGCTGTGGAGCTGTTGGGTAATTCCGCCTGCTACGAGGTTGTTATACTCTTTGAAAAGATCGTAGGACGACTTGAGAATCTGTTCCTGCGACCGTTCGGGAGCGCCGCGGCGTTGAGTCAGAGTCATGACATCGCTCAGGTTAAAATGCGACTTGAAAGTAATACGTAAGTCCTTGGCCGCGATCTGAATGACTGTCAGATGTGATCCATAAATGAAGTCATCAGGATGATCGTGATCTTCGATCATCAGATCACGCCGGGCAGTGATGTCTGCAAAGCGTTTGCGAGAGAGTTCTCGAATCATCGTGTACAGATGTTCGTGGGCATCTTTGAGAAAGGCCAAAGAATATCCACCTTGTTTGCTTTGCTCTGCGGTCGCCGACATGAGCACGGACCTCCCTATTCTGGTTCCTACCATCTATTTAAACACATTTGACAGTTTTCGGCAGTATTCGGTATTATAGAGTTAGCTTCCCAATACTTTAAGCTATGCTTGGCTCTTGGCCGCGAGGTGTATTATCGACTCCGCTGCACGTACATTGGAGATACCGGGCTCAGGCATCGTTTCAGAGAACCTGCAAAAGCTTGTTCGCTTTGCTTCTTTGGAGCGAATGAAGACGGTTGCCCATCGCCAGGATATTATTTCCGAAGAGCTTGCCTATGTCGCCAATCGTTTGACAGTCCATGCCCATTGGATGGCTTTTATCCTGCTGGCGGGAGAGGGTGGTAAAATCACCTTCAAAGCTCATTATAGCTCCAGTGATATCCAAAGCCTCGTGGCACGGGCTCTCAATAAAGATCTCGACAAGATCAATTCTGACCTTATCTGTGACTTTATGCGGGAATACTGCAATCTCACGGCTGGGGTCATTAAGGCTAAACTTGCCGACGTTGGAATTCATACCGGCTTAAGTATTCCTATCGTAACGCGTGGTTTCGACGAAATCTGGCGAATGGATCGAGATGTCAGCAATGAGATCATATCGGTCGACGCCTGGCATTTGAAGTGGCCTTCAGGCAGCGTGATCTGCACTATGGCAGCTCGTGCTGATGTCTGGGCTGCAGCGCAGGATCTCAAGGATCCCACGGGCGAACCAGGACCGGAAAGTGATATGGAGTTCCTATGAGCGTGTCGTCCAAAATTGAAGCTATTCAAAACCTGCACGCCACGCACAACATCATTTCAACCCTCGAACAATCAAAATCGAGTATTGAGCAGTTGGTCGACGAAATGCCAGATGCGCTTTTTGTCTTCGATACCAAAGGCACCATCCTAAAAGCCAATCTGGAAGGCTGTAAGTTATTGAGAGTCGAGCCCGAATACTACTTGGGATCAAACCTTAGCAAAGTTTTTGATGCGGAATCCTCCAATATTATTTTCAACAAAATCCAACAGGTCTCGCAAAATCCGAAGAGTTTTGAGCGCCCACATGAATTTGAATTGCAGGCCATCACAGGCAAAGACGAATCTCAGCCTTACCATTGGGCATTGCGGCCATTAGTTCCGCTGCGTTTTGAAAAAATCCCATTGATCGTGCTTTATGGTCGTAACCTTGTTGATATTCGTAGTTTTGAGCGCGAACTTTCCCAAATTTATAGCAGTATTCCCATAGGGATTTTGAGTGTGGGTACGGATGGTCTGGTAGAGGCCAACTACTCTCGCTACTGCGAATATCTCTTGCAGCATTCTCGGTTCTCTGGTTTGAACAATGGCTTTGCTAATATAGGTATAGTCGAACTCCTCTTTGAGCCGGCTTTTTCAACCCTAAAGCCCGCCGAAGTCGAGGCTTGCAAATTATTGGTGCGGGCGATTGGTCAGTCCGAATATTGGTTTGAATCGGTCAAAACTCAGTTTCCTAACCTGCTTCGTCGCCGGGTTGGGGATAGCGAACTGTGGCTCAAAGTCGATTATCATGCAGTCTCGGCTGACGGAGTCGTCCAAAAGATTCTTCTCATCATCGAAAACCGTACGGATCTGATTCGGGAACGTGAAGAGCGCAACGTTTGGATCAAACGCAATGAATCGGCAGTGCGACGCATACTGGAAATTCAAAATGCCGAAAGCAGCATTCTGCAAGGCATTTGTCTGGATTTGGAAACCTTAATTCGGCGCCTGGATCATGCCCTGGCCACCGACGACTTCATCGCCTTTAAAAACGGTGTGGATGGCGTAAAATTCGCAGCCGATAGCGCGGGATTTCTAACCCTTAAGGAAATGGTTGAAATCTTGGAAGTGAAGATTACTGGGGAGCCCGGCCAGGAACTCTTCAAAAATCGGAATCAATTAGCCAAAGAATATTCTCAGATCCGAACCGAATGCGTGGAGTTGGTTCGAATCTTCTATACCTTGAATACGGATGATGAAATCACCCGGGATTTTCAGCATAAACTGGATCCAATCCTCTATAAAGACATAACTGCAACCATCGATCAGGCGATTCAAAGCCTGCAGCCCGATTCTTTGGCTACCGCCCGCGAGGTTCTGCTTCGCCTCCGCAAACATGTTCTGAAAATTAATTATTTGCGTTTGTCGACGATGGAACCCTTTCTGGCTGATTTAGCCAAGGTGCAGTCTAACCATGACCGAAAGCTGGTGAAAATCACTTTCGAATGGGAATCGATCATGGTGCCGCCTGAGTTGGCTCGTCCACTGCGCGATGTCTTTGTCCTGCTCATTGAAAAGTCAATTAGCGAAGGTATCGAGGCACCGGCTCGTCGACGGAAACTGGGTAAGGCTGAATACGGGCATATACGTATAAAAGCTCAGTCAGATGATCAGGGTATTCTGTTTCTTTTAGCCGATGATGGACGTGGCATTTCTGCAGGTAAGCTTCGAGAAGTATTAAAGGAAAAAGCGATTCTGTCGGATGCGATTTTGCAAAAAATGACTGACGAACAGGTGTTTCAGCAAGTTTTTGGCTCCGACTTACTGGTCAAACAGACGACACAAATTGGCCCGATCGTCGATTTCGTGGGGTTGAAACGGTTTTTTGATGAACACAAGGCTGCCGATATTCGATTTAATTCGCAGTTGGGGCTTGGCCTAATGCTTCAGTTTCGATTAAAATTTGATACGGAGCTTATATAATCTATGTTCTGTTAAATGGGACCTCAGGTCATCATTGAGTCTTGATCTTCAAACGTGGCGATGGTTTTACCAACGGCGCTTTCTTGTGGGGAAATAGTATGGCAAAGATTCTCATTGTTGACGACTCGGAAACACTCCGCATTCAGCTGCGCGAGGCGCTCGAGGGGGCTGGACACAAGGTGATTGAGGGTGTCGATGGTGCGGATGGACTTCGCCAAGCGGTCGAAAACAAAGACATCAACATGATCATTACCGACTTCAACATGCCGCAGATGGATGGCGTGACGATGGCATCGAAAGTTCGGGAAATTCCTGAATTGGCCAAAGTTCCCATGCTTATGCTGACGACGGAAGCCACTCCAGACATTAAAGCTGCCGGGAAAGCTGCTGGTATTCTGGCTTGGATCGTCAAGCCTTTGGTACCGTCCAAAGTTCTCCCAGCTATTGAAAAAGTTTTAAGCCGATAAGGGAACGCGCCCTTAGGTTTGCCTCACCACCGTTAGAGATCTGCCCGTTTCTTGTTCAGGGAGGCTCGGGCATAAATCTCTTGTTCTCAATTTTCTCCACCACCACATTCAAACTGGTTCTCTTGCCTTGAGCGGGTTATAACAGTGTGCTCGCTAATTGGGCCTTTTATTCAAGAGTGGGTCATTGTGAATATTCTTGTGACAGGTGGAACAGGCTTTGTTGGACGTGCTTTATGCCGGGAACTTGTGTGTTAAGGCCATAGCCTAACGCTCGTCGTGAGACGCAAAAAAAGTCTGGGTGCCGACTGGGGATTGCCTAGCAAAATCTTGGTCTGGGATCCCACCAAGGAAGACTGTCGGCACGATCTCAGCGAATTCGATGCCGTGGTGCATCTCATGGGCGAATCTGTTGCCGCAGGGCGTTGGACCGAGCGTCGAAAGGCTCGCATTCAGGCTTCGCGCGGCCTAGCTACCCGCAGGTTGGCCACCGCATTGAATAAACGAAAAAAGCCTGTCGATTGCTTTATAAGTGCCTCCGCTATCGGTTATTATGCCTATGATTTACCAGATGGTCTGAATGAGGCGTCGGCTCCAGCCAGCCATTTTTTGGCTCAGGTCTGTCAGGATTGGGAAGCGGCGGCGAAACAGGTACCAGCTCAACGCAGCCTCATTTTGCGTTTCGGCATGATCCTCGGTTCGGATGGTGGAGCGATGGAACGGCTTCGCCCTCTCTTTTCGTCTGGACTGGGTGGTCGATTGGGTTCGGGCCAGCAGGTGATGAGCTGGATTCATCGCGATGATGCGGTTTCTATCATCAGCCAAGCTTTGAAAGACAAAAAGTGGCAAGGCATTTATAATTGCGTGAGCCCTTCGCCCGTGAGCAATCGAGAATTTACTGAAGCCCTGGCTCGAACTCTCGATCGGCCTGCTTTCTTCCCGGTTCCAGCCATAGCTATGAAGGCTGCCTTTGGCCAAATGAGTGATATTCTGCTCAAGAGCCAGAAGATCACGCCAGAACGCCTTGTGCAGCAAGGTTTCCAGTTTAAATACCGTGATCTTTCCCTAGCGCTGGTCGATGTCTGCTCACTTGTTGAGCGGAATGGGCATAAGTATCCCTGTCGGCGATTCGAGTCTCAACAGTTTGTTCCTCGGCCGCTTCCCGAAGTTTTCACTTTCTTCTGTAACCCTCATAACCTGGAGCGACTGACTCCAGCCCAACTCAGCTTCAAGATTCTGGACATCAGCACGCCCCATATCGGTGAGGGCTCGATTATCCAGTACCAGCTGAAGCTCTATGGTATTCCCTTTCGCTGGAAAACATTGATTCGCGAGTGGAAACCGGAACAGCAGTTTATCGATACCCAGGAAAAAGGCCCTTATGCTATCTGGCATCACACGCATCGATTTCAGGCTGTGCCAGGGGGTACTTTGATGGTGGATATGGTCCGTTTTCGACTGCCCATGGGCTGGTTGGGTGAACTTTTTGGTTTACCGATTGTAAACCGTGAAGTGCGAGGCATTTTCGCGTTTCGACGGCAGATTATCGGGAAGATTTTTGGCGAGTCCAACCAAGAATAAGTATCAAAAACCACCCGGGCATGAAATAAATACCTAACAATAGCGGTTACATACAGACTATTCCCGGACTTTTACCAAGAATTCACTTACTTTTATCGATCACCATACGATAGCTCCCTTTGATCTGTGCACCTTTCTCGGTCTGTTGCTGCTTACTTTGAGTATGGGTGGTTGCCTTTATGATTAAG
>JBGSRE010000959.1:0-7193 GCA_041737755.1 Oligoflexus sp. | reverse complement strand
ATCGACGCCTTGTCGAGCACGGCAGGCTCCCTGATCAGCCCCAAAGACTCTATCGAGAGGTTTATTTGGGTTATGGCCAGGATTTTCCGTTAACTTTAAAGATCTCCCGACACAGTGATCTGTGGCCGCCATATACTAATTTTCGTATAGGTCTTGCTGATATTATCCGTGACAAGCAGCAGTCGGAAGTCATTTATGGAGCTTTTTTCCTGGGTCTGGTCATCATCACGGCTCTCTACCACTTTTCGCTGGGTGCGATGATTCCTAAAAACCGTATGTCAGTTTTTTTTGGTCTTTTCCTCGCATGTTTGGCTCTAAGGGCTAGCCTTACCGGGAACCCACAGATTCTTGTTCGCCTGTTTCCTATGATGTCCTGGGAACTGAGCTGGAAACTTGGATTCATAGGCTACTACTTGGCTGTGCCGGCTACTCTGTCGTTCATCCTGTATCTTTTTCCCCGAACCCATCGCCTGTCGATTCTCCGTCTTCCCTGGGCCCTTGCCATGGCGATGACGGTTCTCACCCTCGCGACGCCCGTCGCGGTTTATGCAAAATGGAACGATTACTATCACATCGTTACACTCTATGCCCTGGTGTGCGGCTTTATAAGTTTCGTTCGCGCCTATCAAAGGCGTCTTCGGGTCGCACGGCTTTCCCTGGCTAGCATTAGCATACTGCTTTTTGCGACGATCAACGATATCCTTCTGGTCTTGGGTTTCATCCCGAGCAGACCAATCAGCGACTATGCCGTCATAGCTTTCGTATTCTCGCAGACAGCCATCATATCCTACAACTATGCCAACAGCTTTCGTGACCTCTATCATATACACAAACAACTGCAGAAGTTGATCTACAAACATGTTGTCAGCCGGATAGCCCACGGTATGAATCTGGAAGAAACCATGCCGGTCGGACAGCGCGAGGCCGTGGTCATTGATTTTGACGTCGTGGCCTCGAGCACGATTAAGCACCCTCACTTCGATCGAGCTCTGGAACGTGTGATGGCACGTTGTCAGGAAGTCTTGCAGGAAGCTTACAACGAAGACACGATAGCAGCGACAGGCTACCGCGTGAAGGAGATGGGCGATGGACTGCTGTGTTCCGTGGGCTTCCCTTTCCACAATCCGCATAACGAGAGCAATGCTGAGACTTCTGTAAAAATCGCCGAACGGTTCTGCAGAATTTTTGCCGAAGAGATGTCACAGCTCCACTATCACCAGCCCATTCACTGTGCGATCGGGATTGCCCAGGGAATGATCGAAGGCTTTTTTCCGAAGAGCGGTATCCGCCAGTACGATGTGCGAGGACGTCCTTTGATCCTCGCCACCCGTTATGAAAGCATGCGCAATATCGTGTTCAAGACCACAGGAGTCAGATCCAGCTTGATTTTCATTCAGGATGCCGTGTACCAAAGTCTGCCTATGGAGCTGCAGCTGAATTTTGAGCATTGGGACTGCAGAGAGAAGGGTCATCGCATACGAGATGATGTTCACGCCTCCCAAGCCTGGTTCAAACGTCTCCCTGGAGCAGAAACTGAAGCCATTGACTCGACTGACAATGCCTCTTAAAAGCGATCGGACATGAATGTGGTTCATGAACCTGCCAGAAAAAAAACAGTGGAACGCAACTTGCACTTCTATTGTTGGATTGAAAACAAGGAGCATGTCATGCAAGTCGTCGCCAGTCTGATTATCGGTTTTCTACTGGGTGTTATTGCGAAGCTACTTATGCCAGTCTCCAAGGCCGGCATTTTCAAGGTTACCGAGCTGATTGGTGTCGCCGGGGCTTTCATCGGCTTTGAAATCGGTTCTTTAGCGGGAATTTATCATGATCATAATCCAACAGGCTACCTAGCCTCGATTGCTGGGGCAGTTATTTTGCTAGGACTATTTTATGGAGCGACCAGGATACGTTCGTTTAAGAATTAGGCCTGAAGCAAGTATCCGTCATTTAGTTCAAGATTCGCCCTTAGCTGTCAAAAAAGCTGTCTGGATGGGAAAGCTCCATTCCAGGCCATTTGCAGAGCTCAACTGTCGGAACGACGAGACAGCTTGAAAAAAAAGCCAGAATTTGCCATTTTGGAGTTGAGTCGGAACTCGACTCCCAAGGTATATCTAGATAAACTGAAGTGAGCTGTTTCACTTCACTCCACATAAGAGCATGCCCATGAAGCGAAGAAATGATCTCTATATTACCGAGTATATGCTGCAGGCTTCCTTGCAAACCAAACAAAAATCTTCGCATGCATGGAAGTATTTTGCTGTGTCGGTGCTGTTGATTTTGGTCGCGGCGGCCGTGTATGCCCTCAATACCCGCTCATTCTAAGCGACAGCGGAAGAAACTGGGAAGTGCAAGGTACCAAGGCAAATGTGAGAACTTGGTATTATTCTGAAATCTCATAAATACACATCATCAGCCATTTTCTCGAAGCACACCCAAGAGTATTTTTGGTGATGAACAGAACTCTGTCGCCGGTATCGTCAGACCCACCACCAAGCCACATTGACCCCAACAAGCCACTGGTAATTTCACCACAGTGCATGCAATATTCCCTCGCATCTTCAGTCTTTTCTCATCAGGAATTCTCTATTTGTGAGAGATCCAGTTGCAGAGGCATCGCAGAGAAGTCGGAAGACTCTTCAATTTTTATCAACTGAAGGATTTGTATGAAGAAAAGTAAGGTGTTCAAGGCCACTGCGTGGACCCGTCGGCGCCTGATACTTGCAGGCTGTGGCGTACTGGTCTTGGCAGGAACCTTATGGGGTATCGCTCGTCTCCGTTCCAATCCCCAGGGCACTACCAAGACTTTCAAAGTACAAACCAAAAGCATAGTTCAATCGCTGCAGCTTTCCGGCAAAATCTTCCCTGAAAAAACCATGGTGATCACCGCCCAGCAATCAGGGCGGATCGTTTCTTTGGATGCGAAAGAGGGAGCGAAGGTCGAACCGAACGATCTGCTGTTCACTATGCAACTGGAGGCCGCGGGCCAAACTGAATTGATGGATCTCCGGTCCCGGGTCAAAGCCCTGGAACACGAAGTGACATCGGCTTCTCGGCTTGTTAAAAACAAAAACATGGTCAAGGAATTGATCGGCATCGATCAGGTTGCTCGAGAAGAGAGCGAGCTGGAGAAGATGAAAATCGAATTGTCATCGGCAAGAGAACGATTGAGCATCGTCGAAGCCAACCTTGGCTTGACCCATGCACCCAGCAACAAGAAAAAGTCAAATGAAAATGCCTCTGGACTGGTCTTTGTCCGTTCGCCAATCCAAGGCATCGTCACGCTGGTCGATAAGCGGCCGGGTGACTTTGTTATGGGCGGCGCAGGCGGCGCAGGCGGTGAAATCGGCGGCACCAATGAGCGTATGGTGATGGTGGTCGCTGATATGAGCAATCTGCAGGTACGAATCAAAGTTATGGAAGCAGACCTGCGCTTCGTCAAACAAGGGCTCCCCGTCAAAGTTCGGCTCGATGCCTATCCCGACATCGCCTATGACGGCAAAGTGGAACAAATCGGAGGTCAGGGCCGTGCGGAAATTAAGGCTGGTTACACCTATTTTGATGTCTATGTGGCAATCACCCAAAAAGATGCTCGCCTCCTGCCGGAAATGAATGCCACGGTCGATCTTATTTTTGCTCAAAGGGATAATACTCTGACTCTCCCCGTTTCAGGCGTATTGATTCTGCCAACTCAATCCTTTGTAAGAATCGCGGATAGCAAAGATGCCAAAGGCTTTCGCTATGCCGAGGTAAAAACCGGAGTCGTTAACGCCAACGACGTCGAAATTCTGTCCGGCTTAAAAGAGGGCGATGAAGTTATGGAAATCGACTTCTCTTCCCAACAGATTTTTGATGTCGCCGAAACTTCTCATCCCGCTAAAAAAGAGGCGGTAGCCCGGTGAAAGACCATCCGACGCTCATCGATATCAAAAATCTTTCCTATCGATACGGTCATGACAGCTCGGCTTTTCTCGCTCTGAAAAACCTTTCCATCTCGATTCACAAGGGTGAGTTTGTGGCGATTACGGGAGCCTCTGGTTCCGGTAAATCGACGCTGATGAACCTTTTGGGAACTCTGGCCACAGCTCGGGAAGGAATCTTTTCCATCGAAGGCGAAGACACCGCAAGCTTGGATCCAGATGCTCTGGCTTCGCTCCGCAATCGGACCATCGGTTTTGTGTTTCAGCAATTCCACCTGCTGCCGCGGCTATCCATTTTAGAAAATATCATGCTGCCGCTCAACTATATGCAGCCACGCCCCAAGGCCGACGACCGGGCTCGCTATCAGCAGCGAGCCATGCAATTGATGACCCAGCTTGGCATTCAAGATCAGGCCCTGAAACTGCCCACCAATCTGAGCGGCGGTCAAAAACAGCGAGCCGCCATCGCCCGTACTTAACTTTTGGACCCGGCGGTGCTGCTGGCCGATGAACCGACCGGAGCATTGGATTCACAAAGTTCTGCTGAAGTTATGAAAATATTCGCCCAACTGAATCAGGAGGGCCGCACGGTCATCCTCATTACTCATGATCCGGAAGTTACTCGCATTGCCAAGCGAAGGATTGAACTCAAAGATGGAGTCGTGGTCGCCGATCTTAAGCAGGAAGGTCTGACTCTCGATAGCACCACGCCCCCACCGCCGCCGCTTAGCCCTGCGGCACCGAAACCGAAATGGTCCCAAAGTTTGCAGGCCTTGGCTCCGCTTCGCCAGGCCTGGCAAGCGCTGGTCTCTTCCAAACTTCGCACGGCACTCACCTGTCTCGGCCTGATCATTGGGGTTACTTCGATCACGACGATGCTGACTCTGGGCACAGCCGCACAGGAGGTCATCATTAAAATTTTTGATCGATCCGGTGCGGATCGGATCTATGTAGGGCTCGACTATCAGGCCTCGCGCACCAATTCCAATGGTTTTTGGCAAGGTCTTCATTTCGAACAGGACCTACCGGCACTGCAGGCCGCCTTCGCCGAATATGGACGTATTTCCATGCTTTGGGGCGATTTTAATCAGAATGCCGTGGTGGGCGGTATATCGACAGAAATCAAGGTCGATAGTCTGGGCAGTCTGCATGACTTTGTCGATCAAGGTTCCAAAATCATTCAGGGCCGCATGATGGGACCCCATGAATTGCAGCAGGCAGGACTGGTCGCCCTGGTCGGTTCGGACTTTGCGCAATCCATGTTTCCTGCCCAGTATGCTGGCCGCTATACCAATCCTCAGTTTCCAATTGGCGAACAGGTCTCGCTGCGGGGACGTTTGCAAACCGCGGTCACTATCGTTGGAGTCATCGACAAACGCGATACTACTTTCAGCGAAAAAGATGTGAATGCTCGACTGTTTGTCCCACTCTCGACTCTTTTGCATTATACCACTGAAAAACGCAGCACCTGGATCTCGGTCGTGCCCAAAGACGGCGTTTCGCAGCGATGGCTGGCGGACTCGGTGGTGAATTATCTTCGGCTGAAAACCTCTTTAAAATTTCCATTCCGTGCCGAAGTTCCGCAGGAAACCATCGCCAAGATCATGCTGTTTATTACTATTTTTCAAGCTCTCACGACTCTGATTGGCGGCCTGTGCATTTTGGTCGGCGGCATTGGCATCATGAACATCATGCTCGTGACCATTGCCGAACGCATTAAAGAAATCGGTCTGCGTAAAGCCCTGGGCGCTACCGGTAGCGACATCGTAAGGCAGTTTTTGATCGAATGCATGCTGCTCTGTGTGATTTCGGGCCTAGTCGGGACAGTAATCGGAGCCGTGTTCTGTAATCTCGTCGCCATCATCGGCCATGCAGCACTGCCGGAAGTGATTCCGCAGCAGCTTCTGCTGAATCCCATGGGCCTTTTGCTCGGACTGGGAACGGCCATCGTATGTGGAATGACTTTTGGAATGATGCCGGCGCTAAGGGCGTCGAATCTGGATCCGAGCGAGGCTTTACGCAGTGAATAAGGAGCTTAGTATATCCATGTCTGTTTTTTCTCGTAGATCGGTTACACCCTTTCTTTTGGCTCTTCTATGCGCTCTGCCCGCCTCAAGCCAAGCCTGGGCCGATACGGCTCGCATGCAAAAGGTGGCAACGCTGCTAGGAATTGACAGCAGTGCTGATGGGCAGGCTAGCAAAGCCGCCGAGGCTACCGTCGACCGATTGGTGGAAATGGGTTTGCGCCACTATCCCTCATTAAAAATTCGAGCCGCGGAGCTGGCGGCTAGCCGAGCTCAGGTCGATGCTGCCAAGGGACTTTACCAGCCGAATATCCGCCTTTCGGCGGACACCGCCCAGAGACGGAGCAAAGACCTTGGTAATGAGCTAGAGACTCGCGCGGATTCGGTCGGTACGAGCCTGACCCTCAGGGAAAATCTTTGGCGTGGAGGACAGGACGCGGCCCAGATCGCCATTGCGGAGCAGAGCGAAAACCTAGCTGTCATCAGCCAGGAAAATCAAGTGGAGTCGGTTGCCTTTACCATCAGGAAAGCCGTTCTCGACTATAACTATCGCTCCCTGCGCCAGGTGATTGAAGAGGCTTCGTTGGCTGATGCCGTCGACCTCAGTGCCTTGGCCCAACGCAAATTAAGCGCAGGACAGGTCGGCAAAATCGATATTCATACGGCCAGCATGCGGGAAAGTTCGGCTAAGGCTTCGGCTGCACGGGGGGCGATTCAAACCAGGCAGACATTGCAGTATCTCCTCGACTTTCTAGGTCCCGAGGCAAACTCAGAGGCGCTCCGAACCGAGATCCAAGGACTGGCTCAAAGAGCTTTGCCTTTTCCCGCCGAAACTCTGGTTTTGGCTCAAGACAAAACCATGACTTTTGAGGAAAAGAATGCCCTTGCCGTGCAGAAACGGGCCGAGCTTATTCTGCAGCAAGGCTATCGAAAAAGGTATATGCCGCAGATTGATTTCGTGGGTGCCCTATCCCGAAACAACCAGAGCAGCTGGCCCCTAGAACAAGAAAATCTGAAATCGCAGAGTCAGACCTACGATTCCACTCTGCAATTGCAACTGAGTTGGGATCTCTGGGATCGGACTCAGGATCATCAGAACCGGGCCGCTGCAGCCGATAAAGCCG
This sequence comes from Oligoflexus sp., assembly GCA_041737755.1. GTDB lineage: Bacteria > Bdellovibrionota_B > Oligoflexia > Oligoflexales > Oligoflexaceae > Oligoflexus. Next base: position 125 of record JBGSRE010000959.1, on the reverse strand, counting down.
CTGCGACAGCTCGCTTGGATTTCACTCGCTATCAAACCCAAACCGAAACGCAGCGCCTTCAAACCTACATCGAGGATTTGCATAAAACCCTAGCCATCGCCAAGGAAGCCTACCAAGCAGCGGGT
>JBGSRE010000937.1:0-5424 GCA_041737755.1 Oligoflexus sp. | reverse complement strand
TGTCATGTCGGCATCACAACAAACTTGAAGGAAAAAAACAAGTTTTGTGCGGGTCATCGGCAAGCGGGAGTAGCCTGTCCTGAAACTGGTGTCGTCGACTTAAATCCTAAGCTATAAGGAAGCCTTGAGTCTCTTTGCGACTTGTTTAAAGCAAGCCAGGGGTCTGGATTTGACGACTTCTTTCAGGGGAATTGTGAGTCATGAATCACTTTCTAGTTGCTGATATTGGTGGAACAAATGCCCGGCTGGGACTGGTTACAGCCGAAGGGAATGAAGTTTTTGGGATTGAGCAGCTCTCTAACAAAAACTATCCCCATTTGATCGATGTGGTGAACAAGTATTTGAGTCGGGCTCAGTGCATAGTTTTGCCCAAAAAGGCTTGTTTCGCCGTCGCTTCACCCGTGTCGGGCGATCGGGTTGATTTCACCAATAATTCTTGGTCATTTTCCATTCAGGAATTGAAAGCCCACTTGGGTTTGGAATATCTGAAGGTGATCAACGATTTCGAAGCGGTGGCCTTGAGCATTCCCTATCTTGGCCCCAGAGAACTGCTCCGAGTCGGAGGCGGCGAAGCCGTGCCGCATCATACAATAGCTGTCATGGGACCCGGCACTGGTCTTGGTATGGCGGCGTTGATTCCCAATAATCCTAAACCGCTGCCGCTGGCTACGGAAGGCGGCCATGCTTGCTTTGCGCCACAGGATGAAATTGAAGCACACATAGCAGCGCGGATCCGCTTGCGATCAGGCTTTTGTTCGAACGAAGATATGCTCTCCGGCGGCGGCCTCTTGTCGATCTATGAAGGCCTCTGTGATTGGTACAAGTCGCCCATCGTGGCCAGCAATCCCTCGGATATTGTCAGTAAAGCTTTGGACCGCAGTGACGAGCGCTGTCTCGCCGCCTTGCAGCGCTTTTGTGCTATACTGGGAAGCGTTGCCGGTGACTTTGCATTGCAAATGGGAGCCAAGGGTGGCCTCTTTATCGCCGGTGGCATCGTGCCTCGATTTAAACAATTCTTGGTCGAGAACAGCCAGTTCCGCGAACGCTTTGAAAGCAAAGGCCGCTTTCGTAGCTATCTGGAAGCCATTCCAACTTCGATTATCATTGCTCCTCAACCTGGTTTGATTGGGGCAGCCTCCGTTTTTGATGAAGGGCAATAAATGTCATGAACTCTTCCCCTCTGGCCAACCCTGCTGCGGAACGCATGCTGGAAATTGTGCGGGAATGCCGACTTTTGTTGGCCGTCACGCTGCATAGGCCCGATGATTGGCAAGGACTCGGACTGCTCTTGGAGCAGACCGGGATTACCGCTGTGGAAGTGATGCTGCGCAGTCCCCATGCTTGGGAAGGCATCCGGCGCCTCCGGCAAGAGTGGCCTCGTTTGGTGCTTGGTGTCGGCACCGTTTTAAATCCCAGCGATCTCAAACGCGCTCAAGATGAAGGCACTGACTTTGCCGTCAGTCCTGGCACTCGCCACGATCTTTTAGAATATGCCGCTACCCATAAATTTCCTTATTTGCCAGGAGCGATGCATCCGAGTGATCTGATGCTGATTGCCAGCGGTGGTTGGCGCGCGGTGAAATTTTTTCCGGCTGCGCCACTGGGTCCAGAATATTTGCAGGTTCTGGCAGCGCCATTTCCCGAGCTGCGCTTCTGTGTCTCCGGCGGCTTGGAAGTCGGCAATTATCGGGAATTCTTACGCGTCCGCCAGGTGGCGGCTCTGTCTGGCAGTTGGCCGTTGCCGCGTAACCTGAGCGATGCCAGCATCTGTGAGCAATCCCTGCCTCTTTTAAGAGAACTGCGGGACGAATTGCAGTCCGCCCTTATGAATGAAAATCTTCAGCCCTCTTTTGGTGCTAGGCCTTAATTTCTCTTCTGATTGAGTTGAGACTGATCTCTTGGTGGTAGCTTTGGTATCACTGAGAATCTGGCAATAGAATGAGAGTACGGGAGAAATTATCGATAAATTCGTGTGCTAAACTACATCGCTCTGATACCTCCCCGGCGCAGCCCTCTCGTCCGCTATGGTGGAGTGTTCGCCCCGAACTTCAAACGGCGTTTCGGCTGACAAAATTGCCATGCAATTTTTCGGATCAGAAAGTTTTAAAAATAGTGCAAAAAAAGATAAGGCTCATCAGGAAAACCGTCGCGTGGAATTTGGTTTTACATTCTGATCGCTTATCTCCTCCGCCATCAATCACTTTTTACGATAGCTCTCGTCCAGCCTGGTCACCGGCGTAAGCTTTAACTTCCTCTGACGCGCATCCAGAATCTTTTTTTGCTGTTCGGCATCGATCCAGAAAAGTCCCCCGGCAGCCGCATCAAAGTAAGACCAGCCATCCGAGATCTTCGTTCCTGACTTTTCCGGAAACTGGATCCACCCCCAGTAGGCTAGGCGATAGAAGGGTACTTCAAACAACGGCACATAGCTGGCTTCGTCATGGATCATTTTTTGTATCGCCTGAGCCTTGAGCATTTTCTGTGCTACTTCGCTGGATGCGTCGTACGCCTCAATCAACTGATCCAATTGCGGATCAGCCGTATTGGAAAAGTTGGAGTTGGGTCCCTTGTTGGCAAATTCTGAATGGAATCGACTGCGATACTCCGGACGATAGGGTGTGGTCCAGGCCATGAAAGCAATGTCATGCTTCTTCTCACGAAAGCTTTTAAACGCCATGGCTTGATCCAGAATCTTTAGCTTGAGCTCGAATCCTGCTTTACGAGCATCCTCCTGCAAGAGCAGAAATCGAGGCGTGATATTCGATTGACTGTAACTCAAGATAGCCGTGAGAGTGTGACCATCTTTGATCCGAATACCGTCCTTGTTTCTTTGCCCCCACCCTGCTTCCTGCAGAAGCTGATCGGCCTTGTGAAGGTCGAAGGGACGGGCCTTGATCGCCGTGTTGGTATATCCGCCATAGCCCTGCGAAATTCCCTGGAGTCGCTGGAAATCGCCGCGTAGAAGCTCCTTTATAATCCGATCGACATTCATGGAGTAGGCAAAAGCCTCACGAACGCGTCCATCTTGAAAAGGGCCATAGGCTTTATTCAATATCAGGGCATAGTCGTTGCGGGGCGTATCATTATAGGCCTGCAAGCGATGAATGTAGCCCGATGCGAAGGCCTCATCCTGAGGACTGGCGTGCCAGAGATCGGGACTTGTCAGGGTCATGGCATCGATATCGCCTGCTTTCAAATAGGCAAACGTCATCTGAATATCAGCTATCGGTTTCAGAATAATTTCATCCACATTGAAACGATTTTTTAAAAATGGCAGATCCCGAGCCCACCAATCCAATTTGCGCCGAAAGACCAGCCGCCGACCTTTTTCCCAAGTGGCTAAGGTATAGGGGCCCACATTGGGCGGAATTTTCCAATTAAATCGGCTTACGAATTGAGCGTCCAATGTTCCATAGAAGTGCCTCGGAGTAGGCTTGAGATTGGTGATTGCCAGCCGCTCGGCATCAGCTTTTGCCAGCTTCACTGCAATCACTTCAGTCCCATCCTTTTCTTGAAAAGTATCCACCCGCTCAATGGTCTTGGTATAGAATTCATTGGACCAGGGCGATTGGATAAAAGGCGAACGCATGAATTCCAAGGTATAGGTATAGTCACTGGCCAGCACGGGCTTCTGATCGGACCATCGGGCTGCCGGATTCAACCGGTAGTAGACTGTCCGCCCATCCGCAGCCAAAGCCCAATGAGTGGCAAGCAGGGGCAAGCCTCCGTCGTTATTCGGATGCATCACGATCAGTGAGAGATCATTTTCATCCAGCAGCCGACGAAAGGCATCCGAGGAATCAGGCCCCACCTGGCGAAGTGTCAGAGGAAAGTGGGTGATCGCAGTGACCAGACGCCCACCTTTTTTAGCCTCGGGGCTGGCAATCAGCTCCGGTGAAGCCTGAGTTTGCCAGACAAGTTGCGCGGGCGGCTCCTCCGCTTGCAGTCCACAGGTCTTGAAGACAAGCCCTAGAACCAGGGCCAGATCCCACGACAGGGTTTTACAATAGCTCACAGCGCCCCCACTCTTGCTCAGTTATATCTTGAGTTTCAGCAAGATAGCGACGAATGCGGAAACCGACCCTCGCGCCGACGCTATCACAGTTTTGCTGCTTACTTTTCATTCCATGATATCCGTATTTTACCCGTATCGCGAGGATCCATCGGCCGCTTTCTGTCCAGAAAACAAAAGCACGGGTGGGTTTGAGTTGATCGATTCCATTGAGGAATTTGCTTGGCCCAGGGATTGTAATAGAAGCTGTGTCGTGATCTTAACCGCAAATGAAATGAGGTACTCTATGCTCTCCCTGAAACACCTGTTTACTGCCACCGCTCTCCTGGTCCTGATGAACGCCTGTGGATCCAGCCCCCAGACCTCAACAGGCGACGCATCCATCGCCCCACAGGTCGAATCCAACGAAACCAATGTCGATCCTCTCAATGCCGAGGCCCGCTCAGCCGTTGTCATGGCGGACGCTCCCAACGGTGGTTCGGCCGTGGCCTGTTCATACAGCATCAATGGCAAGAATTCTGAGGGCAAAACCCAAGAAGAGTGCGATCGTCTTAAAAAGGAATTTGATAAACTGGCAGCTGCCAGTTCCATCCCAGCCCCGCTTCCCGTTCCATCCGCAGCGGCTCCAGGATCCAGCCAGGTGGCCTGCTCGTTTAACATCAACGGCAAGCTCTATGAAGGCAAAACCCAGGCTGAGTGCGACAAGCTGAAGAAAGATCTGGGCATCACCACCACTCTGCCTTCGATTCCCGCTCCTGCACCTGCTCCTGCTCCCAGTGCCCCGGTCGTGAGCAATGTTGCCTGTGCTTACAACATCAATGGCAAGCTTTACGAAGGAAAGACTCAGGCTGAGTGCGACAAGCTGAAGAAGGATCTCGGTTTCCAGATCTAAATGCCCATGGCATAATGAAACGATCCAGGCTTGAAACAAAGTGAGACTATGAGCAAAGCATCCGGCAAAATGTGGAAACGGGAACAGATTGAACAAATCAAAGTTCGCATCCGAAACGAGCTTGTTCCTTTCCAAACCTCTCTCGATCGCATTCCGTTCCTTCTGGAGCAGATCGCGAAAGCCGAGGAACAGGAACCCGATCGCTTGATCTACATCATGACCCTCCTCAACACGCATGTCCGTGCGGGGGGTCTGACGGATCTCCAGGTTCGGGATCTTTTCCAACTTGCCGAAGCTTTGCTGACCTTGCAGAATATTCGTCCCAAGACTTCGCCACTAAGCTTTCTGCTCGGTGAATTTCATGTGCTCAAGGCCCAACTGACTTCGATTCTGCTCACTATCAATGATGTGACGGATTTGGTTGCCGCCGAAGAAGGGCTTAAGAGATCAGGTATTCTCATCCACATCCTGGAAGATCAGAACGCCTTCCGCATTTTTCTGGCTGATTTTAAATCGGACA
>JBGSRE010000936.1:0-9890 GCA_041737755.1 Oligoflexus sp. | reverse complement strand
GATATGCAAAAGGATAAGGTAGCTAATCAAAAAGCCCATAAAGAAAATCAAGGCGATACAGGTTCCCTGAATAAAGGCTAGGTTCAACAAAAAGCTGAGCGTGTCCACGGCAGCGCCAAGCAGTAGAATGATCAGTCCAATAGCGAGGATGGGCGCTGGAAAAGCGGCCCTTAGAAGGTGCCGGACGGCGATGCCCAGAGTAAAAATGATCTGGGGAGCCAAGGCCAGGAAGAAAAGCATGCGCAGGCGTCCCAATTGTGCTTCAAAACCACTGCTCCATAGGATAATACCGACCAGAAGAGGAATATAATTCAGTAGTGCCAGGATTCGTAGCAAAGGGATGCGAGTAGGGAGAATCCAATAGAAGAACCCAAGAAAACTCGGCGGAACCAGCATCATACTAACATTCCACAAGTGAATCCAGGAAACATTAGGTAGAGCGAAATGCACGGGGTGCGCCATACTCAAAAAGTTGAGACCAATGCAAGTTGTGAAAAAGAAAAAGTGTAAAATAATCGGCTCACGCTTAAAGGCCCAGATCAAGGCGCTCATGACAGCCAAAAAGAGGATGATGACAGAGGTCAATATTTCTAAACTTTGGAAAAGGATAAAGCGTTTAACCGTTTGACTTTCGGAAGCCACAATAAGTTCACGGCAGCTGGGCTGAAAGCCGGTGCGTTCTGATCTTAAGACTCGGAAGTAGAGGGCTTGATTCCCTTGATCCATAGGCAGAAGAAAATAGGGCTTCTGAGACTTGGATATGTCCAATTTGGAAGTGTTTTTCAAGTTAAAGTCAGCTAGCAACTGGTCACCCCAGGCGATCTTGTCTATCGATCCACAAAGTCCCAGCATCAGGGTTGGTCTTGGTATCGATGCTAGCTTGGGCATTTCATACTTGATCCAAGCACTAGGATAGGAATCCAAATGATCGATCGATTGGGCAGGACGAAAATTTGTCTGGTTTTTCAATTCTTCGAAATCGATGGCCTGATCGCGAGCTTCAGGCATGATGAGAAAGCTGAAATCCTTTTTCAAATCGACAGTGGAATCGTCCTGACATGCCGATGCAAAGAGCCATAGACTGCTGATAAGCAGGCAGAACTGCAGATGTTTGCAGAGTCCGAAGCGCATGAAGGGCTAAACCTTTTTGTAAAAACTGTACGGATACCTCTTTCATCATACAGGACATGTCCTGACAAAAATTGCCGACTCCTGTCGATCGCTAAAAGAGTGAGGATGAGGATAAAAAATTGAAAAAATGCTAATGCTTGCTGGGTGTTGAGAAAAAGTAATGACATATAAAGACCGTAGCGGGATGGGCCGAGAGGGATCAGACGGATTCAGTAGGACCATTTTCAGGATTTTTTGCAAAACCACCCGGAGCCATACTCTGAGAAAGCATCGCCAATAACTCAAAAACAGAGCCGTTTTGTCTTTTAATCATGTGATCAAGACTCTGTTCGACAAGGCGAATAAGCATCCCAAGAAGAGCCACTTTTCGCTGTTCGATGCCGTGAAATTCGAGTTCATCGGTTTCCACTCTTTCCAGGAGTGAATGCGAGGTGCGGATTCGCGCCATCATCTTGCGCTCGCGACGCCTCAAGGTGTCGAGAATGGTCGCACCAAGATCCTCGCGGGCACTGTAAAGACGCGTGCCTCGTTCACTTTTGCCGGCTTCTTCGATGACTGCAAAATCGAGCAGCTCTTTGAGAGAGATGCTGACCAAGGCTTTGGATATCTGCAGGCGACGCATTAACTCGGTTGCATCGAGAGGCTTTTGCGACAAGTAGATATGGCTCCAGATCAAGCCATGAACTTTTTTAAAGCCCCAATACTCCATGAATTGCCCTACTTCTGAGGCAAATTCTTCAAGTTCAGGGAGTATGCGAGGATCTTCTTTTTTCTTCATATGCGCTGAGCCAAGTAACTCACGAGAATTTTAAGGGCCGCAAGAGACTGGGGGTCCTGCCGGCCTTGATGAGATGCTGTTGCCTCGGCGAGCATTTCCAAAAGACCATTGGCTTCGTCGACCAATACATCCACTCGCTGCCGAACACGATTAATTGCCTCTTCCAAAGTTCTGGAATCCGGCTCGATCGAAGCTATCTGAGTCATATCCAACTGTGGACTATCATAGGTGAGACAAAGAGCTTCGAAGATGACTGCGTTGATCACCCGATTTTTTATATCGGCGCCTTCGGAACCATCTTGACGTTTGAAATCAAGGATGTCATCCGTCAATTGAAAAGCAATTCCAATTGATTCACCGAGTCGCCTTGCTTCTGGCAGCAAATGACCTGATGGATAAGCGAGCAGGGCCGGCGCTGCACAACTCCAGCGCAAGACGCTCCCGGTTTTTTTCAAGGCTACGTTCTCAATATCTTGCCAACAAAGATTTTTTTTATGGCTATTTTCGATCTGCAGCCATTCGCCTTCTGCAAGATCGGCGATGATGGCTGCCATTTCACTGACTAAATCGTTGCGGCCAGTCCTGGCAATTTCCTGCAAAACATAGGCGAGCAAATAGTCTCCGGCGAGGACGGCCTGTTTGTTACTGGCCACGATGTTAATGGACGGCTCGCCTCGACGGTACTCAGCATTATCAATGACATCATCATGGGCCAGAGTCGAGGCGTGGACGAGTTCAATATAGCGACTGAAGGCTTCGATCTTGGCATGTTCCACACCGAAAAGATCGGCCATCATAAAGGTCATCAGGGGCCGCAAGCGTTTGCCACCGGAAAGAACAGTCTTGCCGAGGAGTTCACCAATACGGGGGTTGCGTTGCCAATCACTCAGACTAAAGTCGAGTCTTTGAATGCTGTGCAGTACAGATGGTGAAATGGCATGGGCAATCGATGCAATACTCACTCGGGGATCCTGTCAGCCAGAGTTCATGAAATGCTGAACCAGAAAAATGGTACCTGGTTCCAGTGTTTCTATTTATTCCTCGATCAGGGCTTGAAGGCAAGTCCCTTCCTTAAAAAATAGAAATCGGATCAAAAATTGCGTGTCCTGCAGCCCGGGATTTTGGTTGAAGCCGCTCTTGCAAAAGGTTTATATAGTTGTGAACACCGACATAGGGAACCGGACTCATGCCACTGCCCCATGCGAAAATTGAATCTTATCGAATCTTCGACGCTATTGCTGGTCGATATGACATCATAAATACCGTGCTTTCTGGTGGGTTGCATCGTATTTGGCGGCGCAAGCTACGGCAAGCTTTGCCTGAGCGGTTGAATTTGACAGTGCTGGATCTCGCTACTGGCACAGGCGACGTGGCTTTGGAGCTCATCAAGAACCCCCATGTTCGAAAAGTGAAAGGCTTAGACCTATCCAAGGGCATGATCGCTCGAGGACGGGAAAAAGTTGCCGCAGCGGGGTTCCAGGATCGAATTGTTTTGGAAGTGGGCGATGCCCAGAAAATTCCTTTTTCCGACGCTTCTTTCGATGCCGTCACGATCTCCTTTGGAATTCGCAACGTGGCCGATGTCCAGCAATGTCTGAGCGAAATTTATCGCGTTTTGAAACCCGGTGGGCGTTGTCTGATTTTAGAGTTTGGCTTGCCCAAAAATAAGCTGGTTCGATCGGCACATCTTTTTTATTTGAGACATATTTTACCAAGCTTGGGTCGTGTTCTTTCCGGGCACGCTACCGCCTATAGCTATCTCAACCAAACGATTGAGGAGTTCCCTTACGGAGCTGCCTTCGCAGAATGGATGACCAACGCAGGTTTTACCGATGCTGGTCATCGCCCTCTGAGCGGAGGAATCGTTCAGTTATATCGGGGTGACAAGCCTTGAAAGTTTCCCGCTTGCAGAACGTTCTGCTTGCCAAGGTTGACTTTGAACGGATGGGTTGGCAATGGACCGAAGCCAGCCTAGGGTCCTATCGATTTATAAGGGCACGTCTTAGCTTGCGCCTCGTATTGCAAGCGGAAGCTATACTCCGTTTGCCAAAGGACTGGGCTTTTTTTTGGAAAAATAAAGAACAAAGCTCCTGGCAGGCAGCTTGGGGCATGACTCAGGCCTTATCCTTGGCCGAACTTTTAAGCGAAGACCTTGATCCTGCCATAACTGTGTTCGGCGGATTTCCCTTTGTTGCTGCGCCGACTCCGGCATCGGAGTGGCAGGAGTTTTCTGCAGAAAAATGGTTTGTTCCAAAATTTCTCTGGCGTCAATTTGGAGAAGAGGCCGAACTGGAAGTTTTTCAGCTTGCCAGCGCAGCTAGCAATGACGATGCCTGGCAGCGGAAAGTTATTGCTGAAGCCTGGGATTTTGTCCGGCAGCTCGAGCAGGCTTCGACCGTTAATGCCAGTTCCCTGCCAGCCTATGTGGAAAGACATGATTTTCCTGGCCGAGCTCGCTGGCGGGATATGATAGAGAACGCTCAGCATTGCATGACGGACAATCGTTTTGCCAAAGTTGTTCTCAGCCGTCGAGCAAGTTTGACTTTTCATCAGGATCTTCGTTCTGCAGACCTGCTCCATTCACTCTTGAGCCTGCAGGAAGAAAGCTTTGTTTTTGCCTGTCAGAGTCCATCGGGACGCTGCTTTATGGGGCGTTCTCCAGAACGACTTCTGGCTTGGAATGGGGACCAGTTTCAACTTGATGCTATTGCCGGGACCCGGGGTCGCAGTCCTTCTTTTCCGGGTGATCAGGCTTTTGCTGATGATCTGCAGCAATCACCAAAAGAACAGAACGAGCATCAGCTGGTAGGCCGAGCGATTACCAATATGCTGCGCCTTGAAGGAATTCCTTTCGAACAAATCGATGAGCAAAAGATTATCCGCCTGCAACATGTCCAGCATATGCGTTCCCGATTCAAAGGCGTGATGCCAGAGGGTCGAAGAAGCGCCGAGCTTTTACCACTTTTGCATCCGACTCCAGCAGTAGGCGGTTTTCCTTTGGCCCCTTCGTTGGATTTTCTCTTGAGCGAGGAAGGGTATCAGCGCGGTTGGTTTAGCGGTGGTATTGGAGTCTTTCAAGGATCCCAAGGCGATATCGCGATCGGGATTCGTTCGGCGTTGCTGGATGGTTCCAAGCTCTATATATACGCCGGTGCTGGAATTGTTCCAGGTTCCCTTGCCGATGCCGAATGGCAGGAAATCGAAGTAAAAATGCAAAACTTTCTTGGCTTTTTAAAGGCCGAAAGTGCCCATCAGAAGTGAGTCATTGCCATGAGTTCGTCCATCCATCCTTGGTTAACTCAAAATTGGAACACCTTCGCCAGCTCCTTGCTGATTCATGGACTGGCTAAGCTTGGAGTCCGGGCGTTTTTTGTTTCGCCAGGCTATCGAGATGCACCGTTTATTGCCGGTCTGCAGGCGATGCCAGGGCTGCACCTTCGCTCCTGCTGGGATGAAAGGGCGGGCGGCTACGAAGCTCTAGGCTTTGCGAAAGCTACGAGGCAACCGGCCGTTCTCATCTGCACATCGGGCACTGCCGCGGCTAACTATCTTCCCGCTGTAATCGAAGCCAAAACGGATCATGTTCCCCTTCTAGTGATCACCGCCGATCGTCCCTTCGAATTGGTTTATGCTGCAGCTCAGCAGGTGACCGATCAAAGGCAGATATTCGGTCGGTTTGTGAAGCAAAGTTTGGATTTTCCATCGCCCGGCCCCACACTCGATGCAGCGGCTTGGTTATCGTATACGCGCATGCTGGTCGATCTGAGTATGGACGGCAGACCAGGACCTGTGCATATCAATCTGCCTTTCCGTTTACCGCTTGATCCTTTGGAAACTGCCGATCGACCTCAGCAGGCTGATCTCGAACAGGCAGAGGCTATGGTTCGCGCGCTCAGGCCTAGCACCCATCCCGCGCTTCATACCAGTCTTTCCATCGCCACTCGTCGGGAGTGGGTGGACGATATGCTAAGTGCCGAACGGGGACTGATTATATTGGGACGCATTCAAGGTCGTGAAGAACAGCGAGCTGCAGCGGCGCTGGCAGAAAAACTAGGATGGCCCTGCTTTGCCGACATCACTTCGGCTATGAAGGGCCGCTTAGAAAGTGAGATCAGTGATCCTAGTCTGCCAGACATGGCTGCCGCTCTGGAAGTCTATCGGCCTGATGTTTGTTTACATCTCGGTCGTCGAACCGTAACGGGATTCTTTGATAGCTATCTGCAGCGCATGCAACCACGCGTTTACTGGGTGTTCTCCAGTGAAGATGGGGTCCAGGATCCGAGTCATCTCCCGCAGCGTCGGCAGCTAAATGCCGATATTCGCTCGCTGGTGGAAGTCTGGTCTGGATCGCCTTTTATTCCAGGAGGGGCTCATACTACCCTTTGGGATCAAGCAGAAAAAGCGCGAACGAAGTTGAAGTCCTTGCGTACTGAACAATTTTCTTTCGCCGATGTTGCTCAGGAAATTGTCAAGGCCCTACCGACTCGCGATCATGGTCTTTTCCTGGGCAATTCTACCGCAATTCGAGCCTTTGATTCGTGGTGTGATCTGCAGGGAAAAAGACTACCTTTGGTGGAAGCCAATCGCGGTGTTAATGGGATTGAAGGCCTCGTGTCGACCACCCTTGGGTTAGCCTCTGGCTCGGGTCACGCCTGGACAGCGGTAGTGGGCGATATTTCCATGATTCACGATCTAAATGCTGTGCTTGCTTTGCCCCAATCCATTTCGCCGATTGTTTTGGTCGTTGTCAACAACAGTGGTGGCAGGATCTTTGATTTTCTGTCGATCGGTGCCCATGCTTGGGTGAAGGATCCACTGATTACGACACCCCACTCCTTTCAATTTGATGGTCTGACTCAGATGGCTGGACTTGATTACCGCCTTTGCCGCACGCGAGCGGAATTCCGTGACGCTTATGCGGCTGCAGTAAGTTCAGGCCGAAGCGTTTTGTTGGAATGCCTTCAGGATTCCACGGCGGATCAAAATTTTATCGCCAGACTTTAAGCAAGAGGAGTGCTCCCCATGGACATATCGAGTTCTACCATTCCTGTATCATCCGAAATTCCTGCCAATTCCTGGCGAGCTTTGCTACAGGCGATCCGGCCGCCTACTCTCTTGGCTGGAGTGGGACCCGTGTTGATTGGAATCAGTTTGGGTATTCATAGAAATAAAGAGCTCGATCTTGGTTCTCCAGGGATCGTTCTTCCTGCCCTCGCGGCACTTTTGCTGGTAGTTTTCCTGCAAGCTGCAGCTAATCTAGTCAACGATGCGAAAGACGCCGAAAAAGGCGTGGATCAGGGTGAGCGTTTAGGACCGATTCGGGTGGTGCAAAGCGGTTTGCTGACGGCAGCACAGGTACATCGCGCCTATCACATTCTTTTTATTCTGGCTGGTGTTCTCACAGGCCTTTTGTTCTGGTTTCGACCGGATGTCATCGTTCTTATCGTTGCCTTAGCCTGCGCTCTAGCCGCATATCTCTATACCGCGGGACCATTCCCTCTCGCTTACTATGCGATGGGTGAAGTCCTGGCCTGCATATTTTTCGGTCCTGTGGCAGTCATGGGAACAGCTTATCTTCTCACTGGCACCATCCATTGGGATACCGCTTTTTGGGGGCTGGGTTCAGGACTCGTAGCGGCGGCGATCATGTCGATCAATAATCTGCGCGATCGGAAGGGCGACGAGGAAGCCGGTAAGCATACTCTCGCGACCATCTTTGGCGAAGACTTGGGTCGTAAATTACCGCTGTTTTTACTGCTGGGCAGCGCTATGCTCCTCGCCGCTTATGGTTTTGAATACAATAAAATTGTCATCTCTGCTCCTTGGGCATTGCTGGCGATGATGTTTATTCGTCGACGAATCACCCCTCGTTTGCAAGGGGAAGGCATGATGCTCAATGAGGCGCTCAAATTCACTGCGCTGTTTAACTTATTCTACGGTCTGCTCTTCGCCTCTTTGGTTCTTCTATGAGTTTCCGTTCGATCGTCCTGCGCTTTGAGGAGCTGCCTTGGAAGTGGCCCTTGCAGCAGGGGATGGGCGTGCAGATGCTGCGTTCGCGGTGGATTGTGGAAGCCATCGATGCCGAAGGAGGGCAATACGAGGCAGAATTGGGTCCTTGCCCGGGGGTTCATCCTGAATCATTGGATGAAGCCTATGCACTTTGGAAGGAACAATGCGAGCCCTTGCTCCTCCGAGAATCTTTCCCCCTCCATGCTTGGGATTGGCAGAAGCCCTGGTTTGGTCTCTTGGCGGTCCCTGCTTCTTCCATGACATCCGTGCAGACAGCGGCGGAACAGCTTTTGCTAGGCTGGGCTCAGCAACAAAATCCTGAAGAATTTTCTTTGCCAGGACCGATCTCCTTGTCTGGTTCCGCCTTGCTTCCTATCCGTCCAGCAAAGGACGAAGCGGTGAATTGGCAGGAATTCCTTGAGCTTTGGCAGCAAGGATTTCGGGTCTTTAAATGTAAAATTGGCCGTAATCCGGCGGCTGAGGAAATCAGTTTTCTGCAGCGTCTGAGTGCTTATGCTGGCGCTGATCTCCTGCTGCGCTTAGACGCCAATCAGAATCTTGCCATTGCTGATAGTCAGCTGTGGAGGCAGAGCGCGTCCTCGCTGCCGATTAGCTATTGGGAAGAGTCCACAGCCCATCACGAGGCTCTGCATCCCTTGGCACGGGATGAAAGCCTTTGGGATGCAGAACCAGAAACTTTGCTTGAACCGGGCGAAGTTTGGATCCTTAAGCCCTCGCGTCTGACTCTCTCTCGGACCGTTTCGCTCTTGACCAGAGCACGGCAACAGAATCGAATCTGTGTGCTGAGCAATGCTTTTGATTCTGGTTTGAGTCTTCGTTGCTTCGCCTGGATTTATGCGGCTTTTTGTGCCAAGCCACAGGCTCTAGGTTTTGGTACGGCCCGTTTTTTGCCCGAAGATAACTGGCATAGCAGGCAATTTTCAGCAGCCTCTGTCGTGATTCCTATGCAAGCCTTTGCGCCCCAATCGAGAGATCATTGATGAACATGCAAGAACATTTCAATCTTTGGCGTCAGCATCTCGCCTGGCAGACGGCTCAAGGCAGCTTTACCTACGATCAATGGGAACAACTGATCCGTCGTCGGGCCTGGGCCTTGCAAGAATGGGGTATCAAGCCAGGCGAATGCTGGGCCATTCGCGGAGAGCCGGCTTTTGAGACCTTTACTTGGTTACTGGCTGGATTATGGCAGGGAGCTATTCTTTTTCCACTGCCCGATCGATTGCCGCGGTCGATCCAAGATTCCATGCTGGCCCAGATTCCTCTCGCCGGAATTCTTCCCATCGATGCTATGGATCATGGCCTCAAGGGTCCTCTTCGCGATGGGCCCATGAGCTGGGATACTCGCCGAGCCTTCGTGGGCATTTTCACATCAGGCTCCACGGGAGTTCCTAAAGCGATCGTGCACAGTTGGGAAAGTTTAAGCCATTCAGCACTCGCTACCAATCGCTTCTATCAATTCGGACCGGATGAAAAATGGCTTTTGAGCCTGGATTTGGCCCATATTGGTGGACTGCAGATTGCCGTTCGCTGTTTCTTGGCCGCTGGCCTATGTGTGCATCTGGCGGAACCAAAAAATATGGATGCTGCTTTGGAGCAAATATCCCCTCAGTTTCTCTCACTTGTTCCGACTCAACTGTACCGTTTGATGGAAAGTCCTCAAGCATTGGCTGTCCTAAAACAGTGTAAGGCTATTGTTTTAGGGGGAGCGGCAGCTTCGATGCCACTTTTAGCAAAGGCCAAGTTTCATGGGCTACCCATTTCCGTAAGCTATGGTTCGAGTGAGACTTCGGCACAATGCACAGCACTGCCGCCCGGTGAACTGCCGCTGCATGAGGGTGATGTGGGAGACGTCCTGCCCGGTTGGGAACTGGAGAGTGAAGGAGAAGTCCTTCGCTTGCGTGGTCCAGCCGCTATGCGGGGCTATTATCAAAAGGGGCAATGGTATCCTGGT
>JBGSRE010000926.1:0-3379 GCA_041737755.1 Oligoflexus sp. | reverse complement strand
ACACTGGTGGCAGCAATCCATAGAAGATCGCCTTCTTCATAGGCGGCATCGAGGGCTTTTTTCAGCCAAGCGGCATAGTCGCGAGTCGACTTGTGCCAATTGTGGACAAAGTTTCCATAGCAGCCGTAGGTTCGACCTTTGAGTTTAGCTCCCTTTAACTGGTCAATGATAGCCAGCCCTGCTTCAGCGAAGTCCAATGCGCCTCGTTTGTCTTTAAAGTATACTTGCAGGACAGCAGCATAGCTTACATAGGCGTATGCGCTTTCAGAACTATTTCCCCAGCGAATCGCCAGTTCCGTGACACGAGTGACGATGAATCCCATCATAAAGCGATCACCCGTATGAGTCGCAACAGCAAGGATTTCGAAGAGTAGTTTCAAGAGCACCTTTTTTACCGGATCGCTAATCTCTGGGGCTGCAATAAGCTCATATTTTTTCTTTTTCTTGAGTATTACTTTGATTTTTATATGATTAAGGACCACATGCAGGGGGTTTGGTTTTTTGGGGATCTTGATCCCGCAAAGCGCAAGTGCTTCCCGGCCCAAGGACATGCACTCTTCGTTGCGGGATTGTACAGAAAACTGTACGACGAGCATGTAGTAAATTTCGATTTTCTGAGCCAAACTTTTCGATCGCTTCATCAATTCGTGGGCACTGGCTTCGCTCTGGGCGAATTTGGAATTGAGGAATGCTGATTCAAACAAGCCAGCATAGACCTGATATGCCAGATCAAAATCAGTCGTCCAGTGGGTTTCCTGCAGCCTTTTCTGAGCTAATTCAATCAATCGGAAGGCGTTTTGGTAGGCGTTGGAGAGTTTAGATATTTTTGCAGCTTCCACGAGGCTAAGGAGCATGGTTCGCAGTTCGTCCTTTTCCTGAACCAGAGCTTCGGCTTCAAAATAATGTTCGGCCATACTGAGGTCTCGCTGTCTGGACCCAGGGCTTTGTTGAAGGAGTCTCGCCAATTGCAAGTGCAAACGAGGTTTTTCCGACTCGGAGACTAAGGAATAGATAGCCTGCTGAATTCGGTCATGTCGAAAGCGAAAACTGGCCAAAGGAAAGCTCGAATTGTCTTCGGCAGCGAGCAGGACTCCGACGTCTTGGGTTTTGCTCACGATCAAGGATCTTTGGATAGCAGGCAATAGCTTTTGTAAGCAAATCTTTGGACTAAGCTCATGCAGTTGAGCAATTTGTGATAAGTCGAAAGTATGCCCCATACAGGCGGCAAGCTTCAGTAAAGTTTGGGTATCTGCTGGTAAATCTTCAAGGCGTTGCAAGAGGAATAGCAGGACATTGTCCGCCGAATGCTGGGATTGAAGTTGAGACAGGTCCCAGTTCCAACGCCCAGCAGTCCGATCCAAGGCGATGAGATGCTTTTGGGCGAGGTCTTTGAGGACTTCATTAATAAAGAATGGATTGCCTTCCGATTGACTCTGAATCCATTGCGCAAGCTGCTCCGTTGAGGAATCCCGGCGTTTGACCGCGTCAGCAATCAATTCACTCGTATCGCTCAACTGCAGAGGCTTGATGTGGAGCTTGGAAATTGGATGAAGGAGACTGATTTCGTCTAACGTCAAGTTTAGCGGGTGGCCGTCTTTTACTTCGTTGTCGCGATAGGCGCCTATGAAAAGAATCTGGCCAAGTTGAGAATGGCTGCCTAGTTCGCGAAGCCATTCAAGGCTGGCCTGATCTGCCCACTGCAGGTCATCAAGAAATAGAGTCAAAGGACATTGCGCTTCAGAATAGGCACGAAGAAGCTCCAAAATAGTTCGGAGCATTCGTCGACTTGCTTCGCCGGCCGATAGTTCGGCAGGGGTTTCTGTCAGCCCAATCAGGGCGACGAAGTCAGGAATCAATTCGACGACAACGGCTCCGAGTGGACCCAAGATTTTTTTGAGGCTACTGCGAATTCGGGCGAGTTCCGCTTCAGGTCTCAGCAGTGTTTGCTGAAGGAGTTGCTTGAGAGCAGACAAGACGGAACTCAGACTCTGGTTGCGTTGAAATTGATCGAACTTCCCTCGAATGAAGAAGCCACGTTGAGCTACAATCATCGGGTCAATTTCTTGAATCAGGGAGGTTTTGCCAATACCTGATACGCCGGTGACCATGACAAACTTTATCTTACCCTGCACCGAGTCGTTGAAGGCGGCCAACAGTTCCTGCACCTCACTCTTTCGGCCATAGAGTTTTGCTGGCAATTCAAAGCGTTCGAGCTGGTCTTGCAGAGCGATGGGGAAATCTGCGAAGCGACCGGTGGATTCGAATGTGTTTAGGCATTGGCGCAAATCAGCGAGTAGACCAGAGCAGCTTTGGTAGCGATCTTCAGCGTTTTTTTCCAAGAGCTTCAGAATAATTTTGTCCAAAATCAGCGGCAGATTTGGGCGGATTTGCGAGGGTATAGGCGGTTTTTTGGCTAGGTGAGCATGAACATATCCGAGCAGATCTTGAGCTTGGAATGGCAGTTGTCCTGTGAAAAGCTCAAAAAGTGTTATGCCCAATGAATAATAGTCGGAACGATAGTCAACTTCACGATTCATGCGTCCTGTTTGCTCGGGTGACATCGAGGGTAAAGAGCCTTCAAAACTCTTCTCAGCTGAATTGTTGCTGCCACCCTGTTCGAATTCTTGGTCCGTGGCGATGGAAAAGTCGATCACCTGCACCGCCCCAGTGCCCGGCTCATACAGTACATTTCGTAAGTTCAAGTCGCGATGAATCACACCTTGGCTGTGGATCACACCCAGGGCGTCCGTGATCGCGATAGCAATTTTAAGCCGGTCGGAGATTTCAAGTTTTGGCCCTTTCCGCAAAAATTCTTGCAGGCTCAAGGCGCCGGTGAATTGCATGATGATGCCGTAGTTTTCGCCAACCCGCTCGAAACCAACAGCACCAATGATTCGGTCGTCTTGAAACTTGCTGAGAAGACTATATTCTTGGCGTAATCGAGCCAATTCAAACGGGCTTGGTGGCGAGGAAGTGAGTCTTTTGAATACGAAGCGCTCTCCGCTGCCTTCGGCTTGGATCAAATAGATCAAGGTCCTTGGTGTTTGGTAGAGTTCTTCCACAATTGTATAAGTTCTTTGGCCCATCGCCCGCCCCTACTTTGCAGTGCTTTCCTGTCGGAGATTTCTGGCAAAACCTGCGTTAATCTCTCGAGATTATTGGCGGGCTCTTAAGAAATGCTGAACCCTGCTGAATAGATCTGCAAAAACAGTGAGATAGAATGCTCAGGCACTCTTACTTAGCGGTGAGATTCGCCCAGGCGCCTCTCCTGCAAACTGTTTATTTTTTATGCAGTTTACCTAGTAGATCGCGGCTTTTTTCTGAAGAGTATTCGGGAGCGAGGAGCTCATTTAGAATCTGGACCTGTTACCAGGATTCT
>JBGSRE010000911.1:0-2882 GCA_041737755.1 Oligoflexus sp. | reverse complement strand
AGCCAAAGACCTTGCGGAACTTGCTTTCAAGTCAGTTGGTCTTTAAATTTAACTGAGCCCGTTAAGAAGCTCTTTTCAGCAGCCTCCCCCTACGGTATGGTCGCAACCTCAGTGGAAGCCCACAGCAAAGGTGCGACAATGACCCGAAAAATACTCTTGATCCAGCTTCGTCAACTTGGCGATATTCTGCTGACGACACCAGTATTTCGGGAAATCAAACGGGCCTGGCCTGAGGCTGAAATCACCTTCCTCTCGCATCCGATGGGTCGACTCGTGGTCGACGATAGCCCCTATCTTGCTCGGCATCTGACTTACCAAGCAAAAGGTGATTTACAAAAGGATTGGCAGCTTATCAAAGAACTGCGCAAGGCGCATTTTGATCTGGTATTGGATTTTATGTACAATCCGCGCAGTGCTCTCTATGCGCGAGTAACAGCTGCCCCAAGGCGTCTGGCTTTTCCTTCGCGACGCTCCTGGCTCTTTACCGAAGAGGTTTCCCAGGCCCAAAAAGTAGAGTATATCGTCAACGAAAAATTCCGCTATTTACAGGCTTTGGGAATAGAGCCGCAAAGCTCGCGCTTGGACCTTCCTTGGAATGAAAAACACACTGCTCCATTGCTAAAAGTTCTGCAGGACGATCCGATCTTTGCCAACGCACCCTTGAGAATCGCCATCAGTCCGACTCATCGCCGTCCGGATCGCCAGTGGCCTTTGGATCGTTACGCTCGGATCGCCGATCGATTGGTCCACGAGTGGCAAGCGGCGGTCATTTGGCTGTGGGGACCGGGTGAAGAAGATTTCGTGCGGCAGGCTATGGCGCTTTGCAAGGAACCCATGCGCATCGCTCCAAAAACCAGCTTTCGAGAGCTGGCTGCCTTACTGGCTGCTTGTGATCTGTTCCTCGGCAATTCCAATGGCCCAAGCCATGTGACGGTAGCAGTGGATACCCCCTCTTTGCAAATCCATGGCCCAACCTTCGCGGCGACTTGGTGTCCTCTCAGCAACCGTCATCGAGGCCTGCAAGCGTTTGCAAATACGGAAGATGGGCGGGGTCCGATCACAGGCATTGCTGAACAGGATGTGTGGCAGGAGTTAGAAAAAATGCGAACTGTCTTGCTGAAATCTGCCGAGTCAAGGCAGCAAAACGGTGTTAGGATGAGTTGGTCCCCCCTGCCAGAATAATGTGCATGAACGGAGTCGTTATGATCGTCAATCTTTTCCGAATCGACACTACCGAGAAAAGTCGCTCGCGAAAATACTCCTGGTTGCCTCGTTTCGGAATTGTGATTGATTTCGCAGGGCGTCGATTTTCATTGCGTCATGCCCCCTTACTTGAAACCATAGCCAATCTGCTTGAGCGCGGTCCGACCCGATCCAATCTGGAAAAGATTGTCACCGAGCAGCTCTATGAGATATCCTTGCCGTCCTTGATTCGCCGAAAGACTGTGGACGTCAAGGCCCGGACTATTCACGAACGGCCGAGACGACTGAAAGAACGGGGCAAAAAAGGCAGCGAAAGTATCTGAACAATCACAGCACAAGGTAGAGGTCGTGTCGCTTATGTTACCGTTTCGCGTATTCGATAAAGAAAAAAAGCAGATGTGGCAGGTGATCAACTATCATCCCGGAACAAATAGTGATGGAAGCTATCTAGCAACCAAAGAAGACGACGATGTCACCGATGGTGATATGCGGATTATTCCGGCTGCCGAGCTGGTCACTTTTAAGTTTGTCGATTTCCTCGAAGAAGTCGAGCCTTTCGAAAGTTAAACTCAACGGCCTCTTGGAGGCCGGCGCTGAAAGTGCATCGGCCTCCGGCTCTCAAGAGGTCGCAGCCTGCGCCTCGCGCTTGCCTTTTTCCACATCGACCCGGCTCAACAGCAGCATTCCCAGGATAAATAGCCCAACAATAAAGAGCACACTGAGTCGACTGCCGCCCGTCTTCTCGGCCAGGATGCCGAATACTAAAGGTCCAAACAGTCCAGCAAATTTTGAAGACACACTGAAGAGACCGAAAAATTCACCTGTGTGCTTCAGTGGCACCATTTGGGCGAACATCGATCGGCTGATAGCCTGACTGGCTCCCTGAACACTGGCAATTCCCGCTGCTAAAATCCAAAAATGCAGAGCCGTGGTCATGAAAAAGCCGACAATGGAAATAAACGTGTAAACCAAGAGGGTGATCATCAGAGCTTTTTTAGCTCCGATGCGATCGGTGATAGGACCAAAGGCAAACGAGCAGGGAACGCCGAGAAATTGCACGACGAGAATGGCTATAATCAGATCGTTGGCGCCGATCCCAACTTCCCGACCGTATATGGTCGCCATGTTGATGATCGTCCCAATCCCGTCGCTATAGGCCCAAAATGCCAAGAGAAACATCAGAACTTCCGGATATTGACGCAGTTGGGCAAAGGTTTTCCGTAATTGAAAGATGGCCGAAAGAGAAGTTTTCCAAACGCTGGAAGCTTTCAAAGCGGCGCCGCCCGTTTCCGGCACATCTCGAAACAGCGGAATGCTAAACAGCAGCCAGCAGACTCCGACCGAAACAAACGAAAGGCGAACGCCGGAACTTGCATCAGCCAAGCCAAAAAGACCTGGATTCATCACCCAAAGCAGATTGATAGAGAGGACAATCCCCCCTCCTATGTATCCAACAGCATAGCCAGAGTTGCTTACTCGGTGAATCTCATTATCTTTGGCGATATGGGGAAGCATGGCCTCGTAGAAAATGTTGCCAACGTAAAATGAAAAACTCCCCAGCATAAACAGGATACCCGCCAGCATCCATTGCCCTGGCTGTACCCAAGCCAAAGAGATGGAGGCAATGATGCCCGTAAAAGTAAAAAAGGCCAGAAACTTCTTCTTGGCCGAGAAAACGT
>JBGSRE010000204.1:0-7353 GCA_041737755.1 Oligoflexus sp. | reverse complement strand
ATCTTAATTTCCGGGCATGATCCTATGATAGGCAAGATTGCAAGTGATTTGCAGGAACAACTGGCCCCGTTAGAAATTGCATTCGTCCGAAAAAATTTGGCCCTCGGTTTTCAATCGGTGTTCGCAGCTGCTCGAGAAATTATGGATCCCTACTTCATAGAACAGCAAAAAAAGACGGTTGAACTGCTCAAAAATGATCGAGAGTTTAATATTTTAGGTCTATCGGGTGTGGCGAAAGCTTTGTTGAATAAGGACGCGAAGAAAGTCTTTCTTGCTCACGATGCGACAGTGTGGGGTCGATTTGATGCCGAAAGAGGTGAAATTGTCCAACATAAGCTACAACAAGATGGGCATGATAGTGACATTTTGAATGAATTAGCGCTTTTGGCGACGCAACTCGGAGTCCCCGTTCACCTTATTCCAAAAAAGCAGCTTCCAAAGAATGCCATGGCCGTGGCTTTGCGTGCGAATCGGAGGTCGTTGAAGCAACGACCAAAGTCAACTTTGGAGCTCATAAGCGCCTGAAGTCTCCTAAGAACTATTGTGCATGGCATAACCATTGCAAAAATTTTTTCACCGATATGGCTTCATACTTGTGTTGGGTTCAAACTTCGCTACCAGCATGGAAGTCGCGAAAGTACGGCTCAGGTAAAAACGCCATTCCAAGCCCGGCCACCGCCGCGTGACCAACGGTTGCGAGGATGTCACTTTCAAAACGCACGCTCGGTGAAATTCGATTCCGTTCAAAAGAACGATCTGTTTCAATTCTAAGCCTAAAATCATCGGAAGGAAGCACCCATGAACTCATTTAAAGTATCGGACTGAGCTGCTTTAATCCTATCTCTTTCCTTGCATGGTTTCCCCACTCATACAGCCTCCCTAAATGCGCCCAGTGCCATCGGGCGATCGATGCCCTGACCTATCCTCTCCGCAATTACAAAGGGCTGACTGGGACCGCGCGGGTTCTGCAAGGACAGAGCGCGACGCCCTTGCAAAACCTTTTCCCTATCCCTTAGGCAGCGTGGGGCAAGCAAACAACAAATTTAGTGCGTTTTGACAGCGGATCAAGGTAGATTTTGCCACCATGAGCTTCCACAACCCCCATGGCCTGGCTTAAGCTTAAACCCTTACTGCCTTCTTTGGTGGAGAAGAAAGGTTGGAACAGTTTTTCACGGACATCGTCGTCGATACCCTTGCCCGAATCGATCACAGTGATTTCTAACCAAGAAGCCTTGTCTTCTTTGTGCAAACGGGTGCTCACAAAGATTTCCTTAAGGGGCTGCGAGCCCAAGGCCTCGATCGCGTTGCAGAACAGCGAATCAAAGGTTTGGCTAAGTTGTTTTGGGTCTCCCTGAACGTAGGCCGCGCTTACCTGGTGTTTCACCTCTAGCTTTATACCAAGCTTCGCCAATACCGCTTCATGGGGCTCGATCACTTGGGTGAGCATGTCAGGGACATTGACAGGGTAGCTCAGCAGTTCATTCGGCCTTAAGGCTAAATTTCGAATGGAACTAGTGATAAAGGCAATGCGATCGACGGCACGCAGCGTGCGTTCGATACTCGAAGAGATTCGCGGGTCTTCTACCCCTTTTTTCGCCAATAAGCTTTTAACAAGTTCACTGTGGCCTGAAATAATCATCAAGGGATTGTTCACCTCGTGGGCGATGCCCGACGTCATATCGCGAAGCGTTTGCATTTGGGCTTTGTGGGAAAGTTCTACTTGGGTTTTATCGAGCAAGGCCTGGCGTTTTCTGAGCACATAAATACGGTGAGAAAGGGCCATCGAGCTGAGCAACATTTCAAGAGTAAAGCCCACAGCGATGATATCAGGGGCTAAGGAAAGGCCAAATGATCGGCCGACATAGTAAAAAACAACCGAAAGGATGGGACAGATAAATGCCAGCAGGACCAGCCACACATAATGATCTTTGTTGATCAGTCTCTGCACGCAAGCACAGACGCCAATGACGATCATGGAAATTGACAGGTAGCTTGATGCCATAAGAAGCGGGCGGAGGTCGAAGTAGCTCATGGCTATAAGGGTGAGGCAGAGGACAATCATGCAAAGAAGGATGCGGCCGATCCAAGTTTTTCTGACATCGAAACGTAAGAATAAAATCACAAACTGCGCGGCCCCAATTGTCGAAACGGCTGGAGCCAAAATATCTATAAAAAGCAAAGAGGCGGGTAGATCGGGAAGAAAAATGACCTGGTAATTGGATATGGTGAAACAGGTAAAAAGTGTGCACAGAACAAACACGAGGTAGCTCAGGTAAGCTTTGTCCCGCATACTAAAAAATATCGTAAAGTTATGGAAAATCAAGGCCAAGATAACCCCAAAAATGCAGGCGTAGCCCGCAGTATACAAAAACTGTGTTTTGAAGAGTGAAGCCTGGCTTGTGATCGTAAAGTTTGTTCTGATACTAGTCACACTGCGAATTTGAATCAAGACATCCAAGCTTTGTTCGGGTTCGAAACTCAGCATCACCCCGGCGAAATTATGCTTTAGATCGCGCTCATGCCACGGAGATAAAGAACCTGCCTCCACTTTTCGCAGGAGCTTACCGGCTTGGTCAAAGACGAAAAAATTCATGACATAAGGAAACGCACGGCTGGCGACCAAAACTTTTTGCAGGGGCTGAGGGTCCGCGTTAGTCAAGGCTAGATGCAGCCAATGCTCATGATCAGCGATCTCATAGTGTAAGCGGTTAGGCCCTATACCGAGGCTAGGATCGCTCTGTTTGATACGCCTCAGGACCTCATGGGCGTCCCAAGGTTCTGCCGCCCTCAGGTTGGTGGTGAACATGATTTGCTGGGACACATCCTGATCAAGGTCCGATCCGTTAAGCTTCAGGTTTTTACCCAACGCCTCTGCGCTACCACTGCAAAAAAGTATAGTGAAAACGTAAAAGTATAGGAACTTGAGGTGTAACATGCAGCCCCTAAGCACAGAAAAGACAGACCGGCCTTTCTCTTCTTTCGGCAGCCTGGGCTCGGGGTTTCTTACCTTTGTAGCAGACTGTGAAAGAAGAGATCACGAGACATCAGGGGAATAGCCCGTAAGATGAAGTCGAACAGTTAAATTGAAATAGTCCCTTATCAGAAAGAATGGGTATCTCAGTTCCAAGAGACGAAGAAAATCTTGAGCGCCTCGCTCTATGGACTTTACCTTTCGATCGATCACATCGG
Organism: Oligoflexus sp.; assembly: GCA_041737755.1. Classification (GTDB taxonomy): domain Bacteria; phylum Bdellovibrionota_B; class Oligoflexia; order Oligoflexales; family Oligoflexaceae; genus Oligoflexus. Next base: position 4,164 of record JBGSRE010000204.1, on the reverse strand, counting down.
TTCGACCGCGGTGCCAGGACTCAGCGCCAAGGATAAAATCGATATTCAGATTACAGTTGATACCCTCAATGCTGAATTTAGGCCAAGATTAGACAGCGCTCTCGCGAGCAGCGGTTGGCCACTTGCGCAAACGAGCATCGACCATTGCCCGGCGGGCGAAGCGAGCACTGACTTGGAATGGGAAAAACTATTTTTTATCGGCGTTCACGCACAACTGCCTTTTCTTTCGAACATTCACGTGCGAGTCTTGGGCCGAAAGAACTGGCGATACCCACTCCGTGAGCTGTAATCGCGGCATGGCAGACTCGATGATTAATTTTTCACAAGATCAAAACACGAGCTTGTCTCAACTTTTCAACTACTTAAATCAATCGTCAATAGCCCCTAAGCATCTGCCTGTTTTGGCAACTGTAATGTCTTAGCCTTCCATATTGTGATCAATCGAGAAAGTCACCCATAGTGCAAAGCTCTTTCTTGAGATCGTCGGCAGAAAGACCGGCATCCTGAGCTTCCGAACCTGATTTTTGATCCTGACTGAGAGTGGTTGAAACTTTAATGGAACCAAGCGCCACATCAAAATCTACAGTTTTCTGTGGTGTCGTTACGCCCTCGGCGTAGAACTTGCTTTGAATTTGCCCCGATCTTGCAACACAAGCGCCAGTGGTAAAATCGAGTTTAAGATTGCTAAAAGTCGTTTCCATATAGCCTTGGCCCTGAAGCACAGATTTCACGCTACCGCTGGTTATTTCCTTCTGGACGGGCCCCATTCCAACCGCTCGATCATGAGCCTTTTCATTATAGGTATCAACCATCTTAAAGTTGCTTTCGATGGCAAAGCTTAGGTCTTCATCCAGCCCTTCGCTGGTCTGCAGCTTTTCCTTGCGAGCGGCTTTGCCCGTCGATTCTTTGCTGAAGGAAACCAAATCGTCCACTTCACCTATTTTTGCAGTAAAGATGACATTGCGTGTGCCTTCGGTCGTTGCAGTGATCGAGGTCATCAAGCGGGTCGGATCCGCGGCTGGGATGCTGACGCTGGTTGAACTCACAGGTTTATCAGCATTCGCGCCATCTTTGGTTGGGGCGTCCGGTGTCGCGCTCTCTTTTGACGATGGAGTCGTGGGTTCCATCGTCTTAGCATTTTCGTCCTCTTTGTTAAGCACTGGTTTGAGGAGTTCTGCGAGAAAGGTCTTTTCCTGTCTTTTGATTTTCAATGTCAGTTGCAGATCGAGCAGATCACGATCGAGCTCCACTTCGATGATAGGAGCTTTGCGCGCGCATTCTACATCCTCTCCTGCCAGCACATAGGAGCGAACCACTTCGGAATTGACAAAGATATCTTTACTCGTCGATTTTTCCGGAGAGTCGAAGGAAAAGCTATTCGATTGCGAAGACAGAATCGTGATAGTTGCTCCATCTGCCTGCTCCTGGCAAATCTGGTTCACCACATCCTGCAAACCGAAACCAACCAAACCCATGCTGCCTCGAGTTTTCAATCCTCTATGCGAGCTGTCGCTGAGGTTTTCCATGGCTTCGCGAAGTGTGACTTGGGTCTGTCTTTGCATGAGGGTACTGGCATTCAAACCGGCGTTGCTGGATTGCAATAAACCCTTTTGAGTTGCGTAAGGTCTGCAACCAGCAATAATGACTAGACTGAAAAGAATGCCAAATACAGACTTTTGAATTCTCATGAAAGGCCCCCTCCTTCAAGATATATAGGGGAACCAAGCAAAAGTTAATCCATCCAAGATGTTCAGCTCCTTCCGACCCTTGGCCCTTGCGCTTTGTCGCCGGCTGATGCATCGGACGCAGAGAATGAACCCAAAAAGACATATAATACCATGAAATTACGTGTGTATTTTATCTGTCAGGTGATTTTAGACTCACGCCTAGCAGTTAAATGTCGCCATCCTATCGATATCTTGGATCTAAATGGCTGACACTGTTTTCGCCTGTGGCTTGCACTTTTCGTTCGTCAGAAGAGTTATGGCAAGCATCAGAGCCCAACAGAGCCGCAGTGAAGATCAATCACAGAATAATTCTATCCATTGGAATCTTTCGCTGATACAGAGGCGATCAACATCGCCTGAGCATATAGGAAGAATGGAGTTGATGTCTTCACCCACGATCCATTTTCTCAAATGGGTGATGCTTGGATTGAATCTTTCTGCTTGGTAAAAATCAAAGCGATCTTACACATTCAAATGCTCAAAAACCTCGCTCGATATAGCTTGATAGCAAGCATGAGCAAAATGAACTTAGGCCAAACAGGGCGGCAATTTCCAAAATGTCGATGTCTCCTCAATGCTTCATGTATGTCCTTCGAAACTCACAAGCCTTGCTACACCTTTCTCCCAGTGCTCTTCTGTTTTTTATATTGGAAAAATTTCTATCGAACTCTGAAGGCGATGAGAGTATGTTACACGATATCAGCTCAACCGACGGCAATGCATGTCGAGTCTTGAGATGACGAGAAGGTTCCCACGCCACTGACTTAGCTTTGTTCGATGATGACTTTTACCCGTATGACTGGAAGTAGAATTTAGGGCAATGCTATTGCGTAGAATTTCTACGCCAATAATTTTTTTAGGAGATCCTATATGAAGTTTATAAGTACTTCCATTCTAAGTGCTTTACTATTCCTCTCGATATCGTGCGCTCACGAGCCTGCGATTCAGGAATTGCCCGCTACTGCAATTCCTGCAGATGAAGTTGCTAAGCTTGAGCAAGATCTCAATGAAGCCGTGGTCGATCAGATCGATGTACTTGCTCCCACCAGTTACTCGAAAGCACAAGAATATCTGAAAGATGCCAAAGAAGATGTGAAAGACCAGGATGATGCCAAGGATATCCTACGCAAGGTAGCTACTGGCAAAGCTTATCTCGCCAAGGCGCAAGAGTTTGCCAAAGTATCTGAGTCCAATTTGAGTGAAGTGGTTGTAGCTCGCAAGCTGGCCCTCACTGAAGGTGCTAAAGATGCTTTCGGCAGCGAGTTTCGGGCTGCTGATAAAGACTTGACCTCGGTCACATCGGATATTGAGGAGAATAAAACGGACAAGGCTGCGAAAGAGCGAACAGCCATCCTTGCCAAATACCTGGATCTTGAAGTCAGGGCCATCCGTCGCTCAGCACTCAATGTTGTGCAAGGCAAAATCAATCAAGCTAAGAAAGATGATGCGGAAGATTGGGCTCCCCAGAGTCTGAAAGCCGCTGAAAAAAGTCTTAAGGACGCCGACAATTTCATCATCGCCAATCGCCATGACAAGGCTCGGATTAAAGAACTCTCGGACCAAGCCATGGCCGCTGCTGACAAACTCATTCTTATCAACAAAGAAGCGCGCAGCGGCACCAAAGCAACGGGCGAGATCGCTGCCCTGAAACTCTTCGCCGAACGTGAGAAACTGGCCGATGAGCGCGCTAAGGTCAGCCAACAGCAGACCGAACTTGCCACGGCCCAGACCCAACTCAATCAAGCAGAAGCTAAAAACATGGCGGTAACCGGCGCCCTTGCGGACGATAAAGTCTTTAACCAAAAATTTGAGCAGGCTCGCACCATGTTTGATAAAAACGAGGCGGAAGTCTATCGTCAAGGCGACAACCTTGTGATTCGTCTCAAAGGGCTAGACTTTAATAGCGCCAAAGCCACTCTTAAAGGTTCCAACTTTCCCTTGCTAGCCAAGGCGAAAAACGTGATCGGCGGCTTTAACGCTGACATTGTGGCCATTGAAGGCCATACCGATTCCGTCGGTTCCAAATCCAAAAATGCGGTACTTTCCGAGGCTCGAGCAGAAGCAGTGAAGTCCTATTTTGAATCGAATGCTACTCCCGGCGAATCCACTCGCTATACGGCAACAGGCTTCGGCTTTCAAAAGCCGATCGCTAGCAATAAAACAGCCGATGGCCGCGCGCAAAACCGCCGTGTGGATATTGTGATTCATACGCGCTAGTGATCGATGAGCTAAGTCCGTGCTCGGCAAGAAAGTCCACTCATGCCAAGATAAAGAGCCCACCAGGGCTCTTTTCTTTTCTTCAGCCGCTGCCAGCGAGCTCAAGTCCCAGCGTGACATCCTCTCCCTCTAAACAGAGTACCGCTATAGAGGGAGCTTCCCTTGCTTTAGGCACTATGCCCAAGGCTCAGCGTTTAAACCACGAAACGAGCTCTCGCCT
>JBGSRE010000200.1:0-3763 GCA_041737755.1 Oligoflexus sp. | reverse complement strand
GTTTTTCTGGTGAAAATTTTCGTAACTCCAGAGTCGCAGACCGATTTGCACGACGTTCTCGGCTTCAACCCTCAGCATAAAAGTGTGCACCCCAGGCTGTAACTCAATGGCAAAGACGGGCTGACGCGATATGATCGATCGAGTGCTGATAGGGACCTGGTCGCCCTGAACACCCAAAGAGATAAACTGCTCATGATCCTGTCGGAAGAGTTCAAGACGATCCGTGATCGTCGTGTTGTTTTCCATATAAATCATCTGCGGGACGCTACTGGGATTACGCAAAGCAAAAGTGAGCCATTTAGTAGAAAAGTCCAAACCAAAATTGACGGATTCACCGTTTTCGATCCTGCCTTGGCCTTTTTGAAAAAGGCGAAAGACTTCGGCAGGACCCAGGCTGGGATCTATCTCCTTCAGCACCAAAAGGTGGCGGGTAAGGGAAGGTCCTTTCGGTTCCAATGGGACGGTCAAAGCTTCTGGAAATAGCGTTTCAGCCTGAGTTGAGCCCGCCAGCGGAATGCCAAAGACGCAAGCCAGGAGCAGCATTATTAAACGTAGGTTTATTTGCAGAATTTCCATCATGTCTTCACTCGAAAAACGAATCTTAGGCAGAGGATCGGCAGAAATAATCGGCAGGTTGAGGACCCTATCGAGGAATAGCCTCGATAGGCTCGCTACACACGGGGCAGCACCAAAAATATCTTATCTTTTGTTAAGCCTTCGAGCTTAATTGGCAGGAGCGTAGCGTTGATTTAAATAAGTATAAACAGTCGCACGCTCCGCATCGCTGAGTACGCGATCGTAGACGATGACTTCCGCAACTTCTGCTGCGGAATACTCATTGATGCAGCAGTTGCTCCAGCCACCCAGACTTAAGCCTGCGGGTCCTTGGGTATTGGCAAGTGAAGCTGAGTGCAGTAAGTTATTGCTTTCAAAAATTCTTTGCGTCGTAGCCGTATGATCGGTGGAGTAAGCTACCCAGTCGGTTGTGGCTGAGAAATTTGGATTGTAAACCCAATTATTCGCCAAGAAAGCACTCGATTGCCCGTTATACCAACCCATCAGCCAGTTGTTGTTCGTACCACTGATGATTCTGCCTTGGGGAGCACCCGTATAGCGTCCAAGAATGAATATGGTATTCGGATAGGGATAGTTCACCAAATTGCTCAGGTTCGACGCTCCATTGAAGCTAACGGCCGGCTTCCCATAGAATGCTGAACTGTTGAGCAGAGGTCGAGCCGTTAAAAGATCGAACGGCTGTACACTGAAATACTGATGCACTACCATATCACCACTGTTGCCACTTCGATCTTTCCACAAAGCTATGGGATCATCGGTGGTAGTTGCCAGGGTTGTTCCACTGCTGTCTTGATAAAGGTCGGTGTCAGCACGCAACCAGAGTTTGAGGCCGCTGAGAGCTATGCCTTCAAGTGGGATAGCAGTGAGATTGCCCATCTGTCCGCTTTGAATTCCCACCGCATCAGTATTGCCCTGACCCAACTGGCCTGAACCGTTTCCACCCCAGCATTTGATACTAGTATCATCGAGTACGGCACAGCTATGATTGTGCCCCGTTCCAATCGCTAAAGCGGTCCGGCCCGCGCCCAGATCGATCTCGTCCAAAGCATCGCCCATCTGACTCGCAGCATTCCCGCGATTGAGAGTATCACCCTGTCCCAACTGACCAGCCCCATTCGCGCCCCAACACTTGACCTTGCCGCTATTCAAGATTGCGCAGGTCTGAAAACTTGCCGCGAGTTTTACAGCATAAAGATTGGTTCCCAAATCCGTGCTCACCAGATTATTGCCCATACTATTTGGCGAGTGGCCCACGTAACCAGAATTCTGATATCCAAAAATTCCCGTGCCCAGCTCACCGTAGATGTTTTGTCCCCAGCATTTGAGAGCATTGTCGTCAAGAATGGCACAAGCAAAGCGTTCCCCAGCTATGAGAGCCTTGGCTGTGCGCCCCGATCCTAGATCAACAGGTGCAAGGGATTCGCCCATTTCACCGGCTTCATCGCCGATTTGGGCGGTATCCCCTCGGCCCAACATCCCTTGATTATTGTGGCCCCAGCATTTTACGCTGTTATTGTCCAAGAGAGCACAGGTGAAGTAGAACCCAGTTGCGACAAATTTTGCGCTTCGATTCAGACCCAATTCAACGACTGGCAAGCCGCCACCCATGCTCTCCGGAGTCGTCCCTCGGTTCATGCTATCGCCCAAGCCCAGCTGCCCCCAAGCATTTAAACCCCAGCATTTGAGACTGTTATTGTCCAGCACAGCACAGGTATGATAGTTACTGGCTGAAATTTGTTTTGCCGTACGTCCCGTTCCTAAATTAACCGCCGCAAGATTATCCCCCATATCGCCAGCGTTAGCACCCCTGCTTTGGCTTGTACCATTACCAAGTGATCCGTAGTAATTGAATCCCCAACATTTCACCTGGCCATTATCAAGAATCGCACAGGCATGCTGCTCCCCTGCTGCGATCGACACAGCCGTGCGTCCCGTGCCCAAACGAATAGGCGGCAGCTCAGTCCCCATCTGTCCCGGAGCATTGCCGATGTAATTGTAATTTCCCTGACCTAATTGCCCACTGCCACCAGCACCCCAGCACTTGACGATACCACCACTGAGCAGGGCGCAGGTAAAGTCAGAACCACCCACCACAGCAAGGGATGAGGTTGACAGTGAAGATGAATCTTGAATAATACTATCACTGATACAAGTTGATTCAGCGCCCATGGCATTGCGAAACTTCACATAAACGGTGGCTGTAGCATTGGTCTGAGCCAAGGTCCAATAGGGCATTGAGGAAAAATAAGTCCAACTACCACCCGACCCGCAGCCAGCAGTGTTGGTGAGATACATTTCTGTAGCTCCCGTAGCATAGAGAGAGATCATCACATTCGTCGCAGTTGTCACGGCCGCACCGTTACTGATGGAAATGGAAGTGGCAGTCGGGCCACTGCTATTCTGCGAACTGCTTGCTGTCGCAACCACTGGATCGGGTTCAGCAGGAATATTCAGATTGTTGCTCCAGGCGGAAAGGGACAATCGCCCCTGCTCATCCAAACATCGATAGCGAGCGCTCAGTGTGTGGGATTCTTTTTTGCTAATGGCAAAGCTAAAGCTGAGACTGATACTCGCACTCCAGTTCGTATCAGCCGACGAATCATCCACAATTCGAAGGTCAACCTGACAGGAAACGAGACCGGGACCCGAGACAATGCTTGAGGAAATTTGAGCTATTCGCAGAGCGGAGTCGTAGCTCAGGTTTACTGCCGACCACACAACTTCAGGAATTGCGGCTTTGGCAGCGATCGTCTCTTCTGAAACGATACCGGTGCTTTCGATAACAGCCACCCGATTGGCATTCACCGTCGGTTCGTTGGTTTGGACCTCAACTCGTTCTTCAATGGGTGAGCTCACTTCGCAAAGCCAGAAAGCACCGAAATAGCCTTCAAACAAAACCTGGTTGTCTTCAGAAAAGCGCAGCTCTGAGGTAGGAATCACACCAGCCCGCAGTTCCCCCTTGATCATACTTTTATAGAACACTGCATAGTAGGTATTGGGTGCTAAGGAAAGCCGACGCTGGAGCCAGCTACGAAGACCGCCAATCGATTCCAGCGACATGGCAATAGTCAGTGGTTTCGTCAAATCAACATCTACCGAAGGACGAATGATAAGACCGGCACCAACGGGCTGAATCTTGATATCCTGGCGAAGGTTCAGGGACGATACAACGGAGGTTTCCGCCATG
>JBGSRE010000836.1:0-5513 GCA_041737755.1 Oligoflexus sp. | reverse complement strand
CAAGGAATTCGTCGCTCTCAAAGACGAAATCGATCGTATCGCCAACGTCACTGAATTCAACGCGCTCGAGATGGCAGTGTGATCGACAGCTGCTGCTAGGGCCGCTGCCTCCGCTGCGGCTGCTTCAGCCTTGGTTTCGATGACTAAACTGGCACCGATTTTTTCCAAAGCTTCACCGACGAGCCGACCGATACTCTGATTTTGCAATTCGGCGTCCAGAGGTTTTTGCAGCAAGTGACCCGCGAAATAGCGCAAAGCAGTTTCCCAGTTCTTGTTGCGCTCTTCAGCCAATTCCCGCAAACCGCGCATGCTGTTATACAGCTGCTCCAAACGGGCAACTTTTTGCTTATAACGCAGCAGATCTTCCGGTTTTACGGTGGGTGCTTCTTCTTTCGCCCGAGCCAGCTGGCTTTCCAATTGCTTGGTTTCGCGTTTGGCTTGCTGCACCTGCTGCTGGGTTTCGCGAAGCTGCAGCCGAATCGTTTCTACTTGCTGACGAGATTTTTCGTCGCCATCTTTTTGCAGTTTCAAAATTTCGTCGTGGGCGGCTTTCTTTTCTTTAACCGATTCTGAAAGCTGAGTCGTTAGAACCTCGACCTGCTCTTCCAGGTGCTCTCTTTGCAAGAGTGCGCGCTTCTGCACGTCTTCTCTTTCGCTCTTGAGTTTGTTCCATTCCGCGGTACGCTCGGCCAGCTTGAGCTTGACGTCTTCCTGCTGCTTGTCCAATTGATTGAACTGTTGCCGGTATTTATCGGCGTTTTCTTGAGCGCTGCGAACCTGCTGTTCGATCTGCTTGTTCTGCTTGCTCACCGCCTCAAGTCGACTCGAGACATCGACGAGGATCGCTTGGTTTTGGGCCAAGCGGTTCCGGCTGTAGATTGCCAGTGCCAAGAAAATGAGAGCGGCGATGGAAGCGAATGTTGGGATTAGTTCGGCCATTACGGATTAACCTCATAAATCGGACAAAATAATTTCAAGCTTTACGTAATTTGGCGCTGAAACACAAGCAGCATACCAAAAGACGTGCCACTTACACGTATTAGTCACTCACTATGACATCGCGCTGGATGCCATATTTTTTCATCAATCGATGCAGGTAGGCACGTTCCAAGCAAAGCACGCGAGCGGCTTCACTGACATTGCCTTTGGAACGTCCCAAAATGTATCGAATATAGCTCCGACCTAAACTCTGATGCAGCTCTTCCCAGGGGACGATCGCAGTTTCATAGCTGAAACTTTCCTTGCCACTCATTGCCGCTTGGGAGTCATCGATGGAGACGTCCGCTTCTAAAGATTTAGCCGCCGAAGCTGGCAATGCCTGGCTACCCTCAGGTTTGCTCTTGGCACCGCGCAAACGGGCAGTGAGATCAGGGATGTCTTCAATCTCTTCACTTTCGCTCAAAATGACGACGCGTTCCAGAACGTTTTTCAGTTCCCGGATGTTGCCTGGCCAATGATAAGCGGCGATCTGATCCATAGCCTTGGAACTCAGAGCCCTTGAACCGATCGAGTGCTCTTCGCAGGCGGCTTCAAGAAAGTGCTGTGCTAGCATCCTGATATCGTCACCCCGTTCCCGCAGAGGGGGCGAGCGGAGCGTCACGACATTCAAACGGTAGTAAAGATCTTCACGAAATTGGGCCGATTCAATCATCCCCTCCAAATCACGATGCGTGGCAGCAATCAGCCTGACGTCGACTTGAAAAACTTTTTCACCACCGACGCGGGTGATTTCACCACTCTGCAGGACCCGCAAAAGCTTGGCCTGAACATTGAGATCCAGCTCACCAATTTCATCGAGGAAAAGAGTACCGCCATCAGCCTGTTCGAAGAGACCTTTCTTGGTCCGAATCGCCCCAGTAAAGGCACCTTTTTCATGGCCGAAAAGCTCACTCTCGACAAGGTTTTGAGGAATCGCTGCACAGTTTACTTTGATCAAAGCTTGATCATGGCGTTCGGATTGCCGATGCAAACTTTTCGCGATCAGCTCCTTGCCAGTGCCGCTTTCACCGAGAATCAGCACACGACTGTTGGTGCTTGCGACCTTGCTAATCATTTTTCGCAGTTGCAGCAAAGGTTCGCAGCTGCCAAGGATTTCCTGTCCGCGTAAGACTTCTTGCTCTAGTTTTTGGTGAGCGGCTTGAATTTTATGAAAATCCAGACAGCGACTCAGACTTACCAGTATTCGTTCGGGCGTGAAGGGTTTTTCAATAAAGTCAAAGGCACCCATCTGAGTCGCTAGGTAGGCTTCTTTTACAGTTCCTTCACCCGAAATCATAATGACTCGCGAGGCATGCCCATGGTGGCTCAACAGCTTAAGAAAATCGAGACCACTGCCATCCGGCAATCGAATGTCCAAGAGAATGGCATCAAAGGGAGGCGGCGTTTGAGCATTGATCTTGCCGACGTGGATAAGAGCTTGGGCATAGGTTTCCGCTTCGGCAATTTGAGCGCCTTCTTCGGTGAGTGCCATGCGCAGAGCCAGACGAATGTTTCGATGATCGTCCACCACCAGTATGCGTTTATTGCGGATTATATCCTTGCTGGTGACCGTCTCGCTCATGTTTCCATAACCTCGCTGTTGTGTTGGCTGGGCAGTTGAATTTTAAAAACAGTTTGACCCGGCCTACTTGTAACCGTCAGTTCACCTTGGTGATCGATGACGATTTTTTTGCAGATGGCCAGACCTAAGCCCATGCCCGGGTTGGGACCGGTATGCTTGGTGGTATAATAAGCTTCGAATATTCGGCCTAAATCTTCTTCCCCGATACCAGGCCCATCATCGACCACACAGACGATGTAGAACTGTCCCTTGAGTTCCAATTGCACTTTGATATGCGCAAGCTGGCTAGGACTGGCTTCCGCAGCATTTTTAATGAGGTTCATGATGACCTGCTTCATCAGTTGACTATCCATCATGATCGGGGCCGAGGCAAGCTTTGTTTCCAGCTGCAGATCGTGTTCTGGGAAGGCCGCTTTTTCCATCTCAATCAGCTGCTGACAGAGGCGGAGCAAATCGCCCTGCTCCCAGACAGGGTCAGGCAAGCGGGCGAACTGCGAAAAATGATCGACCATGCGGCGCAGGGCATTGACCTCTTCATAAATGATCTTGGAAGCCTCATCGAGGAGATGTTGAAAAGCCGGATCCTCGCCTTGGTATTTTCTTTGCAGTTGATTCACCATCATCTGGATCGGCGTCAAAGGGTTTTTGATTTCATGGGCGAGCTTGCGAGCCATGGTTTGCCAGGAAGCCAGCTTCTCCAGATAAAGGGTTTTCCTTCGATTGAGTTCTACCTCATCAGCCATCGCATTGAATTGTCGGGCGATCACTGCCATCTCTCCCGATAGATGCAGCGGTAGGCGAAAGCTGGGGTCTTTTTCTGACCATCGGCGAAATCCCCGCAGAACTTCTTGCACATGGCGAATATAGCGCCGCACGAGGAGGACAAGGACGAGGCCGACGAGAGTAAAGGTCCCGATCAGAATGAGACCGTTGGTCAGCAGCAGGCTGGGGGCAATCTCCTTGTCCCAAGTAGCCTCTATCAATTCGTACTTTTGTTTGACGCGTTGTACTAATTCAAAGCGCTGGCGTACTTCACTGACCGGAACCGAAATCATGAAGCGGCCGACCCGCAGTTCGGTGCGCGTGAGCCAGGCAAGTTCAGGTCCGGGAAGTTTTTCACGCAGGGCTTCGATTTTAATCTGTTCCATGGGAGCCAGACTATTGATGTCAGCCTTCATCAAAATATCGCGAATGCGTTGCTCAGAAAATTTCTGGACCGGCTCTCCATCGATTATGGATTTCATTTCCAAAAGCAGAGTTTGCCTTTTTGATGTGTCCAGTTCCTTGAGCGAATCCATATAATCGCTGAGCGCTTTATCAAGATCCTCGTCATAAGCCATCTTTGCTAGGCTGGCGAGAGCCTGTCGAATGCTCGCCAGCCCTCCCATGTAGCCACCCAAAATGATGAGCATCGCAAAACAGACAGCTCGAAAGACCGTGGTTTGATACCAGGCGAGACTGAGGGACCTGCTGTCAGCCACGGTTCACCCCTTTCACGCCTTGGCGTTCCATGCGCTTTTGCTGCTCCAAAATCAAAGGCGGAGCCTGGACCACGGTTTGCATGCTTTCACTTAATTTCAAATCACCGAGCATGTGCGAGAACAGCCCACGCATCACTCCCGATTGCTGTTGAATGAGCCAGCTGCGGACATCCTGAGCGAATTCATTGGAGACCTGCGAGATATCTAAGCGAACCTCCAAGCGAGCACCCTGACTGGCGAGCAGAGCAAGGTTAGCTTGGTTGCTGATATCGGCCTCTAGGCAAAGATCGGTGTACTGTTGAAAACTCTGCAGGGAGTTTTCCTTCCTTCGTTCCAAAAAATGCAGCAATTCAAACTTATCTTCCCACATATCAAATTTGATCGTGCACTCAGATATATAAACCAGAGACCGACGAATATCGCCATCAAGCCATCGCACTTCTAGATGACTGAAAGTAGAAAAACCAGAAAAAATCAGCTTTTTTTGCTGTTCGGTGAGGGAGTCTATCACACTGATCCGCAGACTTAATTTTTCTTTGCTATGATCCCAACGTACCTTAAGCTCAGCCCTGGCCAGGTGAGGGACAAAAAGCAGCATGACGAGCAGGAAGTATTTCATGCTCATGGTTGGTACTCCTGATCGAAGGCATCCTCTATTCGATCAGGAAAAGTACGCATCGTCAAAGCGATATCAGCGATCAGCCCAGCACTATGAAATCGAAGTCCTAAGCGAGCTTCGTGGCCCTGATAACGAAGGTCTTTATAGCGATCGCTGCCATGCATGAACTGCAGATAAATAGTAGGATCGGAAACGGGATCAAGAATCGGTAGGGACTGTTCCCAGCGCAGCGAGCTCCGATAGCTGTTGCTTTCTAGGCCGACACTCAGTCCCTGCAGCTGAGCTGTCAGGCTAGAACTTGCTAAAAAACTTTCCGTAAAGGCTCCTTCGACTTCGTAGCCGATTTCGTCCAGTCGGTGGGTGGAGAGAATGACCGAAGCGGAGTAGGCATAGCCAGCGCTAGGTCTGAAGCTTAGCAAACGATTTTCGCTATGCAGACCGATCTTGGGCCCAGCCAAGGTTTGCGGAAATCCAGGCAGAGAAAATCTTTGTTCACGATTGTTGAGGTAGATGGCCAATCCATACTGGATACTGGTGTTGTTGTTTTGGTCGAAGGTCCAATAGGCCTGCCCGCGGCTGCCGAAACCAAGGATATCCAGATACCGGGCCCCTGCATCTGCTGCTTCCATCCGAGCATCAAACTGGACACTTTCTTTGGCAAATCTGGGGAATCCATAGGCCACATGAAAAGCTCGGAGTATGCCTTGACCATCGTAGTCAAGAGCTGTCGAGGCCCGATGCAGACTGTTGAATAGATTACGACTGATCAATTGGACTTTGGCACTCAGCGGATTAAACTCACCGCCGAAGTTTGCCGAGTTGCTCTGATCCTGAGTGAGTCCTAAAGATCCGC
>JBGSRE010000815.1:0-11277 GCA_041737755.1 Oligoflexus sp. | reverse complement strand
CATTACCTCATCAAGCGCGGCAAACTCTATACAGCCTGGTTGAATTTCATTGGGGCGTATTTCGGGATGTTCTTTATTTTGGTTCATGGCTGGGATGGCAAAGGCTATCAGCGGTTCTTTTCTCAAGATCGCGCAGCCTTTGAAAATTGGACATGGCAAACAGCGGGAGAATGGTTTAGCTCGGATGTTGCTCTGACTCTTTATGGAATGGGTTTCATCCTTATTCCTATACTCGGCGGCATGACCAACTCATGGATCCGTCAAGGCGTTCGTGAAATCGGTCAGCAGGATGCCCCTCTCGCCACCTTTGCTGGTTTCATGGGTTCTATTTTGGTCTTGGCACTCGGTCTTGCCATCGTCTGCAGTGCAGCACTGATGCAGCTCGGCCTAGCAATGGGGACGGCCTTCAGCTTTCTCGTGCTGATGGCTTTGACCCATAGGCGCTGGGGACTCGGTCCTTGGTTCTATCGTTGGATGACTTTGGACAGAGGCCTAGCTTGATCCCAAGCTTAGATTTTTCTTCTTTCAAAAACTTGGGAGTTGCAAAAACTCCCCTGCTTTCTGCTCTTGGTACCTCGTAAAAATCAGTAAATTCTTCGCTGCATCGACCAATCAAATCCACGCTGTCTTACGAATCTTCGAGCATTGCTTGGTAAAAAGAGCGCTGCATCTTCAGGTATCGTAAATGCGGTTCGTAAAAACGTCGGTGGCGTTGCTGAAAACCCTCGGTAATTTCAAATTCACTCAAGGCTACGGGGATTTCTTGCAGCAATTGGCGGAAAGGTTTCTGATGGGACAGTTGATAGCTGAAATCGGAAGGAATGGAATTGGCAATATCGTGCGGCGTTTCCCCACGCTCTAGCGCTGCTTGGCAATAGGCTTGCAAACGCAGCGACTCCTGCGAGCGCCGCTCTTGATTGGCAATAATCTGATCGAGCAGACGAATTTGATTCTCGAAAATGACGCCTGGCTTCAGCATCTGCCGGATCGCCTGATCTTGAGGCGTGTTGATTGGTTTTTCTTTGAGCAAGCGTTCTCGCAGATAGCTGCCATAAGCTTCTAAGATCTGTTGAATGAGTAACGCTTCTGGGATTTCCAACAGATGATTCTCAGCATTCAAGGCCCGCAGCAAGCCTTTAAATCCCGCTATTTTGATGCGAAACACAGTGATACGACCTTCGCGCTTGGAACTCACCCAGCCCAACTCCTCATAGCGCATCAACCAACGCTGAATCTGCACATATTGAATGTCAATCGATCGACCGAGCATGCCGCGATGGATCACATCCTTGATCAAGTCCAAGTAGAACATGACATCCTTTTGGCGGAATTCCGGGCGCAAGAGTCCCACGGTAAGAATCGCGCATTGAATGACGACCGAGAGGAACGTTTCCACACTTATTTTGGCTGAAGTCTTGACCATGAGTTTCTTGCACTCCAGGAGTTAATCCAGGGCATTGGCTCCCATTCTAGCAGGCGATGGGCCAGCGGCCTAGACTTGAGGAATTGCCTCATACTCTTGGCGCACAGCGCCGGTTTGTCTGCTTTATCGGCCGGGCCCATGCTTTTTACTAGGCTTTTGGCTGAGCTATTTGTCATAATGGTCCCGCCGTCCCCCTGCATCATTGGGATCTAACGGGGATCATGTGGTCAGATCAGGAGGATTTCTTCACCTTATGGAACACCTCATTTGGGATTTTCAACCCGAGATATTTAGATTAGGTAGCTTTGCCCCCCGATGGTACGGACTCATGTTCGCCATCGGTTTTATGGTCGGATATTCGGTTATGCAGAAGATCTTCCGCCAAGAAGGTCGTAACGAAGAAGATCTCTCCTCACTGCTCTTCCACGTCATGCTTGGCACGATCATTGGAGCAAGATTAGGTCATTGCCTCTTCTACGAGCCGGAATATTATCTGAGTCATCCCTTAGAAATACTGTTCGTTTGGAAAGGCGGGCTCGCCAGTCACGGCGGAACCATCGGTGTCCTTATTGCCGTTTGGCTTTACAAAAGGCAGCATCGTGACCAGGGTTATGTGTGGCTGGCGGATCGACTTTCGATTGCAATTGCCTTCACTGCAGCCTGTATTCGTATTGGCAACTTTTTCAACTCTGAAATCCTTGGCAAACCCAGCGATCTGCCCTGGGCTATTGTCTTTAAAGCAGCTGGCGAAACGGTCGCTCGCCACCCGGCAATGCTTTACGAAGCGATCAGTTACCTGATTTTGGCGGCGTTGCTCTATCTGATTTATCTGAAAAACGCGGCAAAGGTCCGTGGTCAGATGATTGGACTGATGTTTTTTTGGATATTTACCAGCCGATTCTTTATCGAGTTTGTGAAAGAGAATCAGGTGCCCTTTGAAAACGAGATGGCCTTGAATATGGGCCAATTACTCAGCATTCCCTTCATTATCCTGGGACTCGTCGCCTTTTCAGGCAAACTCATGCAGTGGCTCCCTTGGTTAGATGGAATCGCTGCTCCAGAAAGCAATAAGGCCAAGGTTCGCAAAAAGAAGTGAAAGAGGGAAGGATGCTTCCTTCCTCTTCATTAACGCGATGGCGAAGAATCCCCGTCAGTCCTTACGGTTTGCGAATCTATGGCCGGTGTGGACGCATTCTTGACCCAGTCTTGGATATCGAATCCGAACTGCAGATACAAAACGACCGCTAAAGCAAAGGCCGTTAATATTACTCGTAACCACATGCCCAGCCTCCTTATTCTCTGCCATTATAAGCTTGCTTGGCCGGAGGGTAAAGTGTCGGATGCTAAAGGCAAAGGAATATCCCATGCTGCGCTGGTATTTTCTTATCTTCACTGTTTTTATGTCCGGTGCCTTCTGTCGTTCTCAGTCTGATTCCAAAGAGGCTTTGGGCAATTGGGACCGGCAGCGCGTGCAAAGCTCTTTAGAAGTGCTGACGGCCGAGCCACATCCAACCGGATCGGAGCGCCAGGCGCAGCTCGCCAACTGGCTGCAAGCAGAAGCAGAAAAAATAGGCCTGGAAGTGACCGTCGACTCATTTCCGATCCAGGTTCCCGACCCGGCCCTGCTTGGTGGTGGCGGCAGTCTCATGCAAAAAACCACGCTAGAACTCACGGCCCGCAATGTCTACGCCAAACACAAAGTGCCTGGGTCTGACTGTTTGATCCTGCTTGGCTCACATTATGACAGCAAGCGAATGGCATCGGGCATTCATGTCGGCGCCAATGATTCTGGTTCCTCGTCGGCAGCTCTCCTCGAAATCATGCACCAGATGCAGACTCAAACGACTTTGAAATGTTCCATTCTTGCTGTCTGGTTTGATGGCGAGGAGTCCTGGCTTCCCGAGTGGCGAGATGGACAGGATCGTCACCCCGCTCAGATCCAAGATAATCTTTATGGCAGTCGGCATCTGGCTCAGCAGCTGGAAACCTGTGCCCAAGCTCTCTGCCTTCCTGCTCGACTGGGTGGCGACCAGGTGAAAGCGATGATTCTACTCGATATGATCGGCATGCCGGATGTTCGTCTCACCATCGATTCTTATTCCAATTCGGGACTCATGCAAATGGCTCGGGAACTGGATCAGTCTTTATTTTCTGGCAGTTTGTACGGCCGATCCTCGCCCAAACCCATTGATGACGATCACAGGCCCTTTTTGCAAAGGGGCTTGCCGGCCTTGAACTTGATTGATTTTGAAAATTTACAGACCTGGCATCAGGCCGGTGATCGATTGGAAACTTTGGATCCAGCGAGCATTGAAAAAGTCAGTCTGCTGGCGATCGCTTTAACCCTAAAAATTTCTCAAGGCAACTGACTTAACTGCTTGGCACGGCGGATTTTTGCAAAGCTTTGGCTTTCCAATTGGGCAGGTAGTAAAAGCCGAGAATAAGCAGCCAATAACCGGCATAGACCAGAACCATCATGAGCGAAGGCGTAGGCTTATAGCCGAGGAAAAGATTTAGAATCTGGCCGAACCAGCTTTGGGGTGGAATCAACGTGCTTGAATTCCATACAACCGGCAGCAAAGATGGCAGGATATCGAGCTCGGTCAGCCGAATCGTAGCTTCGATGAGCAAAGATCCAGCTGTCAGAAACAGAAAGACGCTCGTGATCGCAAAAAAAGTCCCCAGTTTCAATCGACTCATGCTGCTTGTCAGCGAGCGATACATCACCACGGCCAAAACAATCCCAAGCACGCTGGCTGTTGCCACCGTCGTTAAAGAAAACTGATCGGAAAGACTTAAGCTGTAAATATAGGTGGCTGCTTCCGATCCTTCACGACCAATGCCCAGAGCTGCCACCACGGCGATGCCCAAGAATCCCGATTGGTTCAGGGAGTCTTTAAGCTCAGACTCAATAGAGCCTTTTAGCCGTGCCCCCATCTTGCGCATCCAAAAGACCATTTGGGTCATGAGCAGGGCAGAAACCAGAAACAGACCCGATTCAAAGTAGAGCAATCCACGGCCTTCAAGCCATTCGCTCATATGATACAGAGCGAAAGCAAGCAAGCCACTGAGAATCACACCAGCCAGTACACCAAACAAAAGATAAGGGCGACCGCGCTGCTGCAATTGTTGCTTGCGCATAAAGGCCGAAATAATGCTGATAATCAGCACGGCTTCTAAGACTTCGCGAGCGACAATGAAAAGAATGCTCAACATGATGAACTCCAGACTCTGGCTTATTTCAGGATGAGTTTTCCCTGCGCTGTCTTAGGGTGAAACTCACCGAAGAAACCATAGGTTCCGGCCGGTAATGGGCCCAGGAAAATAGTGATGCTTTGACCCGGTGCGACAATTTTTTCCCGATTCAATTCCTGACTTTCAAATTCCTCAGCGGTGGAGCCCTCGTTTTTTATCAAAAGTTTGAATTTGGTATTGGCCGGAGCTTCCAATTCGGCGGGAGTGAAAATTCCGTCTTTGCAAATGAGTTGAATCGTTTTCAACTCATCGGCCAGCACAGGGGCCGAGAGGCCAAGAGCTAGGAACAAGTGCAAGACCACGCTTTTTGCCATCTCAGAATCCTCATTATTTCTTTAATATCAATACCTTGAAATAAAACCATACCACGGAAGAAGCAGAGCTGACCTTAGCCTTCTTGAGAATGAATATCAAGATTATAATCGTTTACGGTCATTTTGGAAAAAAACTTGAGTGTTTGGGAAGAAATATTGGTTTTTTTCAAAAGGAGCTGGAGACTTTTTCAAAATGGTCTCGCTGACTTTGATAAATCAAGAGGACGGAGGCTACCGTCCGGTATTTCAAAATGCTGGAAAACTATCCAAACGGAAGGATTCTAGACTTCGCGTTAGCGTGCCTTTTCCAAGGCCTGGGTTTTTATTTTGGAGTGCCTGTGATATTTCCTTGTTTTCAGATTATCGGACCATAATCGATCTCTTGAAGTTACCGCGAAGCAGAGTTTTTGGGCTTTATTTTACCCGGATATTCTGGCGCCACTAAGGAGGAGACCCCCGCATGAGCCTAATGTCGACCGACACCTTGTTTCACCCGATCCGTACCATCGATCGTCCTCGCACCAGTGATAACAAACTGGCTCGAGTCCCGGAGTATTTCGGGACCAATGTCTTCGATTTGCGTGCCATGCGCAAACGCCTTTCAAGTCAAGATGTCGATACTCTTGATATGGTGATGAAATTCGGCGGTAAGATCGACAGTCAATTGGCCAGCCGCATTGCAACAGCAGTTCGCGAGTGGGCCTCAGAGAAAGGTGCCAGTCACTACTGTCACTGGTTCCAGCCGCAAACCGGTTCGACTGCCGAAAAGCATGATGCTTTCCTCTGGTTCGACAAATCCGGAGCGCCGATCGAACGCTTTACCGGCAATGAGCTTCTGCAAAGTGAGCCGGATGCCTCTAGTTTCCCTTCCGGCGGCCTGCGGGCAACCTTCGAAGCCCGTGGTTATACCGGCTGGGATCCGTCTAGCCCCATGTTTATCATGGAAACTGAAAACGGCAAGACTCTCTATATTCCATCGGTGTTCATCAGCTATCATGGCGAAGCACTCGACTACAAAACACCTCTGCTTCGTTCCAACGGTGACCTCAATCAAGCCGCCGTCAAGACCATGCACCTCTTGGGCGAAAAACATGTCACCAATGTTTTAACCAATATCGGTGCCGAGCAAGAATTCTTCGTCATCGAAAAACGCTTTTTCGACAAGCGCCTCGACCTAGTCTTGACCGGCCGCACCGTCCTTGGCCACAAGCCAGCCAAAGGTCAGGAATTGGAAGATCACTATTTCGGCCATATTCCAAGTCGCGTGCAGTCGTTTATCAATGAAGCCGAACTTGAACTCTATAAACTAGGCGTGCCGCTAAAAACTCGTCACAACGAAGTTGCGCCCCATCAGTTCGAAGTTGCGCCGATCTTTGAAATATCCAACATCGCAGCTGACCACAATCAGCTGCTGATGAAAGTGATGAAGCAGATCGCGGTCCGCCATGGTTTTGTCGTTCTGTTTCATGAGAAGCCCTTTGCCGGCGTCAATGGCAGCGGTAAACATTTGAACTGGTCCTTGGGTGACAACACCGGTCGTAACCTGCTCGATCCAGGCCAAACTCCTCATGAAAACATCGTATTCCTGACTTTCCTTTGCGGCGTCCTGCAAGGTATCACGGATCATGCCGATGTCTTGCGTGCAGCGATTGTCACCACCGGTAACGACCATCGCTTGGGTGCTAACGAAGCACCACCCGCGATTATCTCGGCCTTCCTGGGCGATACTCTGGACCGCATTCTCAATGCCTTGGAATCAGGCAAAACAGAAGGTTTGTCTGCCGAACGCATTATGCTGGATCTCGGCGTCAGTCATTTGCAGGAAGTAGCCAAAGACAACACCGACCGCAACCGGACTTCACCTTTTGCCTTTACGGGTAACAAATTCGAGTTCCGTGCTGTCGGTTCAAGCTCGACCATTACCTACCCTGCAACGATTCTTAACGCTGCCGTTGCCTCGGGTCTGCGTAAGCTCAACTCCAAGCTGGAAGCCAAGGCCAAGAACGGTGTCATCTCTCCAGAAGACACGATCAGTGTACTACGCAGCATCATCAGCGAAACGAAGAAGATCCGTTTTGAAGGCAACGGTTATTCTCAAGAATGGCGTGATGAAGCGGCTCGTCGCGGTCTCAACAACTTCCCCAATGCGCCGACTGCATTGGAAGTGCTCGCAGATAAGAAAAAGACCGCATTCCTCGTCGAAGCAGGCGTCTTTAGTCCAGAAGACGTGACGAGTCGATTGGCTATTCAATTGGAACGCTACCTGAAGCAGCGCTTGATTGAAATCAACTGCGCTTTGGAAATGGCCGAGACAGCGATTCTGCCCACAGCATTCAACTATCTGAAAAGCCTGACCTCCTTGGTCAAGGAAGCTCAGGAATTGGGTCTGGAAACAGGCGCCAAAGACATGGCTATGCTGCTTGGCAAGGAAACAGCTTTATTGACTCACAAAATCCAATTGCTGCGCAAAACTGTTGAAAAACACAGTAGCGGTGATGCGATGGAACACGATCACCTCTTGCCCACCGCAAAAGCGATGGCAGTTACGGTCTATCCTTTGCTTGAAGAACTGCGTGAAGTCAGTGATCGCATCGAGGGCCTCCTGCCTCGCTTGCAGCTGCCATACCCATCCTATTCCGATATGCTCTTTGGTATTGACTGATGAGGATGCTGAGGGCTCTCTCTGGGCCCTCACTCCTGGCTTTTCCCTTGGCTCAGTTTGGTGTAGGATGCGCCCAACTTTGCCAAAGGGGACCGTTTCGATGTCGACCCTCAGCTTCTCCGACTTCATCCTCCAAAACGAGATTATTGGTTTTTTTGAAAAGCCTCTGACCCTGAAAAGTGGGCGACTCAGCCATTTTTACGTAAATTGGCGAAAATCGACCAACGATGCTTTTCTTCTCGATCAGCTCACCGATTATCTGGTCGCCTTTTTAAAACAGCACAATTTATCTTTCGATACACTCTATGGTGTGCCTGAGGGCGCGACTAAAACGGCGGTCCTAGCGGCGATGAAATGGGCCAAACAATCGCCACATTTTGCTCCGGAAAGCCACATTATTGCCATGGGTCGAGCCAAACCCAAACCTCATGGGGATCCTGCCGATCGATTTTTTATCGGGCAACCCCGCGGCGCCACCTTTGTGCTGGAAGATACGGTCACCACTGGACTCTCGCTTTTTCATTGTTTGGATCAGCTGCTGGAAGCGGGAGTCGATGTGCGAGGCGTGATCTGTTTAACCGATCGCTGCGAGCAGCGGGATGATGGCCTCAGTGTTACCGATTATTTGCAGAAAACCTATGGCGGAAAAATCAGCTACTATCCGATGAGTCGAGCGCCGGAACTTTTACGTCTGGCGGTGAAGCGCCGTCAGCCACCCAAAGCTCTGGTCGAAGCCTTGGCATCCGAATTGAATCTGCCTTTGCAAGATTTGCTTGCTTGAAAGGATCGTGGCATGGATTTTCGTCAAAAATGGCTTGCTGCAGTTGCAAGAAAAAACAGTCTTCTTTGTGTTGGTATTGATCCAGCAGAGATTGAGCAGCGACACGGTCAGCAGATTCCCGAAGGCGCTGATAAGGCCGAATGGACGCTGGCCATCATCGAAGCCGTGGCGCCCTTTAGCTCAGGCATTAAACTCAACCGCAACTATTTCAAAGATCTTTCTCGTTCGGCGATACGTGCTCTGAACGATCGCGTGCATGCATTAGGTATGATTAGCATCGATGATAGCAAGCTCGCTGATATCGGCGACACCAACGATGCTGGGATCTATCATGCCAAGCAAGAAGGTTTCGATGCTATCACCTTTGCGCCTTTTCCCGGCAATACTTTGCAAGCCGGAAAACAGGCCGAAGCGCATGGCATCGGGCTGATTCCCCTGGTTTTAATGTCCAATCCCGAATTTCGCTTGATGAAACTGGCGATCATCGATGGTCAGCCCTTGTATCGCTTTTTGGCAAAGCAGTCGGCCGCTGCGCGCGCTGCAGCTGTGGTGATTGGCGCTCCGAGTGAGGGGAATCACATCACCGAAGAGGAAATCGCCGAAGTCGCCCAGATTCTGCCAGCAGCTTTAGTGCTAGTTCCCGGGATCGGCGCTCAGGGCGGAGAACTGGGGCCAATCCTCAAACACTTCGGTTCGCGGACCATTGCCAATGTCGGCCGGGCCATTATTTATGCCAAGGATCCTGCCCAAGAAGCGAAGCATTACCGGGATATGATCGCTCAAATCAAGTTCGAATGAAAATCCTGCGGGACGGCTGGTATTTTTTTTCTGGGCCGGGTACAAAAAAGCTAGGATCAAAATATGTGGTCGCTCGACGCCCTCCTCTCGAGTCGACCCAATTCAAGGGGCAGGCAGATGGAACGTACACTGGACCGACTTCCTCCTTATCTCCGTGCTTACTGCACCGAGCATGACACCAGTAAATATACCGCTCGTGATCACGCCGCCTGGCGCTACATCATGCGCCGCTCTATGGATTTCTTTCCAAGCAATGCTGTCAGTACCTATGTCTCTGGTTTTAAGAAAACCGGCCTTCAGGTGGATCGCATTCCGCACGTCGATGAAATCGATCGAGCTTTGCAGGACATCGGCTGGGGTGCCGTGCCTGTGGTTGGTTTTATTGCACCATGGGCTTTTATAGAATTTCAAGCCCGAAAAATTCTACCCATCGCGACGGACATGCGCACAGTCGATCATATCGCCTACACACCTGCGCCCGATATCGTTCATGAAGCCGCCGGGCATGCGCCTATTCTTCCCGATAAAGATTACAGCGATTACCTCGCCTACTATGCTTCGTTGGGGGCCAAGGCTATCTATTCCAAACAGGATCTGATGCTCTATGAATCCGTTCGCTATCTTTCGGACATCAAAGAAAAACCCGAAAGCACAGCGACTATCATTGCCGCAGCTGATCAGCGTTTGCAGCAAACTTTAAAGGCTTTTACCTACACCTCGGAACAGGCTTTGGTGGCCCGTATGAGTTGGTGGACGGCCGAGTATGGCCTTGCTGGTTCTTTACAAAATCCAAAAATTTTTGGTGCAGGTCTTTTGTCTTCGGTTGGCGAATCCAAACATGCCATGACCAATCAGGTGAAAAAAATTCGATTGAGTCTGGATTGTATTAAATACTCCTACAACATCACCGAGCCTCAACCTCAGCTCTTCGTTGCCGATAGCATGCAGCATCTGCACGATGTTCTGCATGAATTGGATTCCAAGCTGGCCTATCGGGTCGGTGGTCTGGATGCGCTGCGCAAGGGCATGGAAGCAGGTGCCATCAGCACTGTTTGCCTCGATACTCAGATCGGCATCAGCGGCCGATTGCAGAGCTTTGAGCATCTTGCAGAACGGGTTGATTTTTTGAAATTTGAAGGGCCGGTGCAGATCAGCTTAAATGGCAAGGAAATTCGTGGTCAGGGGCATCAGCGTCATGCGCATGGTTTCAGTTCGCCTATCGGCCGATTGAAGTCTCGCACCGATAAAGCATTGGGGGCAATGAGCGATCATGATCTGCGGGAACTCGGAATTATAGTTGGACAGAAGACGCGTTTGCAGTTTGCCTCTGGATTTGAAGTACAGGGTCGGGTGCTGCATATTTTGAAAGAACAGGGCAAATTGCTGATGATCACCTTTGCTGATTGCTCGGTACAAAAGGCTGGAAAGCTCTATTTCGATCCAGCCTGGGGTGAATTTGATATGGTCATCGGTGACTCGATTCCCTCCGTGTACGGCGGCCCCGCGGATCGTGAAACTTACGGTGAACAGGAAATTAACGCGGCAGTGACCACACCCGCACGCGATAGTCCCTATTCCACTGAAGAATTGAATGGCATTGCCTGCTATAAAAAACTCCGCGATTTAAGGGATCAACTCACCCGGCCCGATCTTTCGAGCGGACAACGGACATCAGGATTGGAAGAATTGGAAAAACTAGCCGCCATCGTTCAGAGCCAGCACGATCAAGAATGGCTGCTGCAACTGGAGATCTATGAATTGGCCAAAGAAAATTTGGTGAAAGCCAGTCTGGAATCGAAGTGGGTAAAGGATTTGGCACATCGCCTGAATCCGGAACTGCAGACCACTGAAGAATCCAAGGAACTCCTAAACGAGGGATTAAAGCTTCTTCACTGAGCTCGTCATGCCCAGCGGCCAAAGGTATGCACCACTCGTCATGCCCAGCGGCCAAAGGTATGCACCACTCGTCATGCCCAGCGGCCAAAGGTATGCACCACTCGTCATGCCCAGCGGCCAAAGGTATGCACCACTCGTCATGCCCAGC